>CALPPJ020000001.1 GCA_943325425.2 Bifidobacterium breve
CGAAATGATGGGCATTCCCCGCGCCGACTTTGCACAAATATTCAAGTGGACCAACACCATCCTTGGTGTTGGCGACCCAGAACTCGTCACCAGCATCGACGACCTTCTCATGGCGGGCTTAGAGATGTTCAACTATGCACAAGCGTTGGGTGAAGATCGCTTGCAAAACCCAGTAGACGACATCACCTCAGTGATGATGCATGCAGAAGTTGATGGAGAGCGCCTCACCACTCAAGAGTTCGGTTCGTTCTTCATTTTGCTTGTAGTAGCTGGAAACGAGACAACGCGTAATGCCATTAGCCATGGCATGAAACTTCTCACCGATCACCCCGACCAACGTGACATTTGGTGGAATGATTTCGACAAGAACACCAAAACAGCAGTGGAAGAAATTGTGCGTTACTCCTCGCCCGTTATTCACTTCCGTCGCACTGCAACACAAGACACCGACATCAATGGCTTTCACATTAAAGAAGGCCAGAAATTGGTGATGTGGTACAACTCGGGCAACCGCGATGAAACCATTTTCACCAACCCGCACTTGTTTGATGTATTGCGCATTCCGCAGCCGTCGCAAATTGGTTTCGGTGCCGGTGGCCCACACTTCTGTTTAGGTGCAAACCTTGCGCGCCGTGAAATTGCAGTGATGTTCGATGAAATTCGACGTCGTCTTCCCAAGATGCGCATTACTGGTGAGCCAGCAATGCTGCAGAGCAACTTCATCAACGGCATCAAGCGCATGCCCTGCGCCTGGAACTAACCGGAGTGTTCTCGGCGCCGTATGTATCGTTTTTTGCAACAATCTGCGCCGAGAAACCACGTTGAATAGCACACCGGCTTTCTCTGGTGTCTTTGGTGGCGGTGGACTCTTTGGTATCGGTTACGGCATGGGCGTTGTCGATGGCCTACGCAAGAGAGGCATCGACTTAAGCAATAGCCCAATGCTCGGCACCTCTGCTGGTTCATGGGTTGCGGCTGCCACCGCTCTTGGAGTTCCCTTCGGCGCGCTCGCCACACTCCCCGTGCCGCGTTTTCCAAACCCGAAGGCAGGAGTACTTGCTGCCTCGGCAGAAAAGGTCTTTGGAAAGTCAAACAGTTCATTGGTCCATGTTGTTGCATGCCAGCTTCCTCAATTACGTCGCACCCAGCTCAGTGCATCTGACTTCCCACTCTCATCACTCGTGGCCGCATCGTCAGCTGTACCAGGTCTCCTTGCACCACAAAAACTCGGTCAGCATTTCTACATTGACGGAGGAGTTCGCTCAGGCGTCAGTGTCGACTGGGCTCACCCATCGGAAACGCTCATTGTCATTGCGCCGCTGGCCGGAGCAATGTTTGGCCCGTTTGGCTCTTTTGTCGAGCGCAAAATGAGACGTGAAATGAAAGAGTGGATAGCAAAATACTCTGGTCGCATTTTGCTCTTCGCGCCAAAGGAATCGACTTCGCATATTGCGACTCTTCCCCAACATCTTTTCAACAAAGAAAAAGCGTTAGCTGCTTATGAGCACGGGCTCAATGAAGCAACTAACGCGATTCTTTAACTCTTATTTGTTTTCTCGGCGCGAATCGTCACGATTTGCGGGACATACCGCGCCGAGAACACTCCAGGTGTCAGCTGCAGCCAGAGGTGCTGCCGCACGATGGGCACGCATGGCACGAGCCGGCACGCTGCATTTGCACACCACACTGCATGCACATTGGAGCATCGCTGTGCGTAATGACGCGAGGGATGCCTTGTGCTGGTGAGTGGTCGGTGCTTGGTGCAAGTGGTGCAAGACCAGCGCTCATCTGCGCGGCAAGTTCACCGGCAGAAGGAATGGTCTTTGGATCTTGTGCCATTTCGTTGCCGCTGCTGGTTTCAACGATGGTCTCGTCGACACCTGGCAATGTTGGCTGCAAACGCTCGTCGCGGCTGAAGATGCCGAGCTCTACGCGCTCGTCGTAGGTGAGGTATTCCAAGCCCAAACGACGGAACAAGTAGTCCATGATGGACGATGCAATACGAATGTCTGGATCGTCGGTCATGCCTGCTGGTTCGAAGCGCATGTTGGTGAATGCTTCAACGAACGCACGAAGTGGAACTCCGTACTGCAAGCCGTAGCTGATGCTCTTGGCAAAGGCGTCCATGATGCCTGACAAGGTGCTTCCCTGCTTTGACACAGTGAGGAACACTTCGCCGGGGCGACCGTCTTCGTATTCGCCGATGGTTGCGAAACCTTTGCAATCGGCAACGCGGAATTCGAAGGTGCGACCACGACGTGAGCGTGGCAACTTCTGACGCACTGGCTGAGCAACGATGCGCTCGATGACTTTTTCCACTACTGCAGTTGCAGCACCGGCGCCGGAATCTTTGGAGTCGTCGTCTTTCTTTGCTGTTGACAAAGGCTGACCAACTTTGCAGTTGTCGCGGTACACCGCAACAGCCTTCAAGCCGAGCTCCCATGACAACATGTGTAGCGCTTCGATTTCTTCAACGGTGGCCTCTTCGGGCATGTTGACCGTCTTCGAAATGGCACCTGACAAGAACGGCTGCACCGCACCCATCATGCGCACGTGACCTTCGTAGTGAATCGTGTTGTCACCCATTGAGCAAGCGAACACTGCAACGTGTTCAGCAGCCAAGTGTGGTGCACCCAAGATTGACTTCTCGGTATCGATGTAGGCGATGATCTCGTCGACTTGCTGAGCGTTGTAGCCCAACTTACGAAGTGCCATCGGAATCGTCTGGTTAACGATGACCATGTTGCCACCACCGACCAGCTTCTTCATCTTCACCAGACCAAGGTCGGGTTCAATACCAGTGGTGTCACAGTCCATCATGAGACCGATGGTTCCAGTCGGCGCCAACACTGTGGCCTGCGCGTTGCGCACACCGTATTCTTCGCCGTCGCGAACTGCGGCTTCCCATGACTCCTGGCCAGCACGCAACAACGACGCAGGCATGACTGTTTCGTCAGCGATTTGGTAGCTGGCGTCACGGTGCATGCGCAAAACGTTGAGCATGTAGCGCTCGTTTTCGGCAAAGCCAGCGTGAGGTCCCATACGGCTTGAGGTACGAGCACTTGTGGCGTACGCGTGGCCGGTCATCAAGCTCGTGAGAGCAGCAGCCCATGCACGTCCTTCAAATGAGTCGTACGGCAAGCCGAGAGCCATCAACAATGCGCCAAGGTTGGCGTAACCAAGACCGAGTTGACGGAACTTACGGCTGTTGTCGCCAATGGCTTCAGTCGGATAGTCGGCGCGGCCCACCAAGATTTCTTGAGCGGTGAACATTGTTTCAATGGTGTGCTTGTAGGCGTCAACATCGAAGTTGCCTTGCTCGTCGAGGTACTTCAACAAGTTGATGGAAGCCAAGTTGCAAGCCGAGTTGTCAATGTGCATGTATTCGCTGCATGGATTCGATCCGTTGATGCGGCCCGTTGCATGCGAGGTGTGCCACTTGTTGATCGTGGTGTCGAATTGCAAACCGGGGTCGGCGCAATCCCATGAAGCTTCAGCAATCTGACGCCACAAGTCGCGAGCTTGGACGGTACGCACTGGAGTGCCATCAGCAACTGCACGGTATGTCCATTCTTTGTCATCACGAACTGCATGCATGAAGTCGTCTGTGATACGCACTGAGTTGTTGGCGTTCTGGTACTGCACACTGAATGCATCTGAACCATCAAGGTCCATGTCGAAACCAGCGTCGCGCAACACGCGAGCCTTCTTTTCTTCTTTGGCCTTGCACCAAATGAATTCTTCGATGTCCGGGTGATCAACGTTGAGAATGACCATCTTGGCGGCACGACGAGTCTTGCCACCCGACTTGATTGTTCCGGCTGATGAGTCTGCGCCACGCATGAAACTCACGGGACCAGATGCGGTGCCACCGCCCTTGAGCAACTCAACACTTGAACGAATCTTCGACAAGTTGATACCTGAGCCCGAACCACCCTTAAAGATGATTCCTTCTTCGCGGTACCAGTTCAAGATGGCGTCCATCTTGTCTTCAACGGCCAAGATGAAGCACGCACTCGCCTGCTGCGGAACACCCTTAACGCCGATGTTGAACCACACTGGGCTGTTGAACGCAGCGCGCTGGGTCACCAAGATGAACTTGAGTTCATCACTGAAGTTGTCGGCTTCGGCCTGATCGACGAAATAGCCACCCTCAACGCCCCAAGTGGTGATGGTGTCGGCGACGCGGTCAATGACCTGCTTGAGCGATTGTTCACGCTCCTCAGTGCCTGGGGTACCACGGAAGTACTTCTGAGCCACGATATTGGTGGCGTTCAACGACCAGGTCACTGGGAACTCGACACCGAGCTGCTCGAAAGCAACTGAGCCGTCCTTCCAGTTCGAGATGCGAGCATCACGCTTCTCCCAGACCACTTGGTCATAGGGATGCACACCAGGGGTGGTGTAGTGACGGCGGATTCCGATGGCGAGACGGTCCGGGGCGAGTGACATATTGATTCCTTTTTCTGAAAGTCGAGCGAGCAAGATGACTGATGTTGATATTTGTTGGAGTTAGATCATGACACATCAGACACAAGATGTGGTGTATTCCCCCGTTGACCGCGCGTGTCACCACAAGCAGTAGTGAAATTACAGCAGCGTAGTTACACCCGTGTCAACAACTACCGCGTCACACCTGCTCACACGGGGTTTTTGGAGATACTTCAGTGCCAACCGTCACAGCGGTTAACACGTCGGCCGCGCCACCAACCTTCCTGCACATCAAGTCTTCGTTGAAAGAGTGACGGATTTCCGTAGGTCCAGGACCTGTTCATCCCACCCAAATCCGCCGGACTCGACCCAGATAACACCAGATCTTGTGCCGACAGACCACTAGCCACGGTCCTCCGCCACTACTTTCAACGTTCGTTACCCTAGGCGCATCACCCTGTGGGGAGGAAGTGGATAACCCTGTGAATTAGCCCTTTGTTTAGGGGAAAACCCTGTGGATAGGGGTGTGCATAACCGCTTGTGAACGAAATCAGCCGATTCGAGCGATGGAAACGGGAATTCCGTTCAAAACTGATGTCCCGGAGAGTGGGTCCATAGCCTCGTGATCGCTCAAGATGTTTGAATTCACGCCGCTCAACGACTCGGCGACGTGCATCTTGGTTCCGGCGTAATCATGTCCCCAACCGTGCGGCAAACTCACGACACCAGGTCGAATGTCATCAGTGATCTCAACTGGAACAACCACAGTACCAACTCGTGATGTAACCGAGACGAAAACTTCATCACCTGATTGACCCAATAAATCAAGGCTTTTTGCATCATCAGTGTGCATTTGCAACGAACAGCGCACGTTGCCTTTGACAAGAACTTGAATGTTGTGCATCCAAGAGTTGTTTGTTTTGAGATGACGACGACCAACTAGGACAAAACGGTTCTTGGTGAATTCATCAATAGAATCAAGCAAACGTGGCACATCCGCGATGAGCGCTTCAGGTGCAAGCTCAATCATTCCGCTGCGCGTGCGCAATGCATCAGGCAGTCGCGGCTCAAGAGCACCGAAATCAACACCGTGTGGATTATCCAACAACAGTTGTAGCGACGCTCCCCCAATGTTTGATCCAAAGCCTGCACCGTATGGTCCGGTTTGCAACATGAAATCCAACATGCGTGCTGGTCCTCGTCGACCGTCAGCATTCAGTAAGTCAATGATCTCATCAGCATGCCGCCCATGTATCGGCGAAGACGGATCACCAATACTGTTGCGCACCAATCCCTCAATCGCTAAATCATCAGCAAGATGTGGATCTGCATCAGGTCCAAGACCTTGTGCAATCATTCCGAGTTTGGCAAGTATCTCCCATTCATCAGGTTGACCTTCGTCGAGAGCCAACACAGGCAAGCTGTAGTTGGCGACATTACGAATTGCGAACTGCAACAACAACACGTCGTAATGATCACGTTGCAACTGCGAAGGCACTGGGAAAATCACATCGGCATGACGAGTCGTTTCGTTCAAATACAAATCAACACTGATCATTAACTCAAGTTTTTCGAAGGCATCATCAAGTTGACGTGAGTGCGGAGTTGACAAAATTGGATTACCAGCCACTGTGACCAAAGCCTTGATACCGATATCACCAGCATCCGTTATTTCTTCGGCCATGGCGGCAGCGGGATATTCACCCATCACTTCGGGATAGCCCTTCACTTTTGTTTTACCGCCACCGCGTCCGATACGAAATCCTCCACCTTTTCCAGATGTTCCGCGAGTCGTTGGTCCGCCAAGTGCAGGCTTGGTAAACATCACTCCACCAACCGCATCAAGATTTCCGGTCAAGGTATTTACTACGTCAACAAGCCACGAAGCAGTCGTACCGAACTCGGTTGTTGTTGTTCCGATTCGTCCGTACACGGCCGCCGTTTTAGCCGCGCTTAATTCACGCGCAACTTGCCGAATGACTTCTGCTTCAAGCCCAGTTGCCTCGGCAACTCGTTCAGGTGTGAATTCACGTGACACTTCGCGCACATCATCAAGTCCATTCAAAAGAGCAGCGATGTGATCTTGGATCTTGACCAAGTTCTCCGCAAACAACACATTCACAATCGCCATCAAGAAGAGTGCATCGGTCGCAGGCCGAATGGCGATCCATTGATCGGCTTCTTCAACTGTTCGTGTTCGTCGCGGATCAACGACAACTACTTTGCCGCCACGGGCGCGAATGGCTTCCAGTCGCCCCGGAAAATCCGGCGCAGTACACACACTTCCATTCGAGGCATAGGGGTTTGCCCCCAAAATCATCAGGTAATCGGTGCGATCTAGGTCGGGCACCGCAACCGACACTCCAGTGCCGAACATGTAGCCAGCCGCAACTTGTTTTGGCAATTGATCAACAGTTGAGGCACTAAAACGATTGTGAGTTCCGAGACCTTGTAACAATGTTCGGTTGTACAACATGGCTGACAAACTGTGCGCACCGGGGTTGCCAAGATACACACCCACCGCATCACGACCGTGACGTTCAATCACATCTTGCAAACGACCCGCAACTTCGGCCCATGCTTCATCCCACTCCACTTCAACGTGCACACCATTGCGTTTGATATGGGGCTTACGCAGACGATCAGGATCTTCATGGAGTTGTTTGAGGGTTGAACCCTTCGGACAAATGAACCCATGTGAAAACACATCATCCATGTCACCGCGAATGCGTCCGACAGCTGATCCCTTCACAGAGATCTCTAATCCACAACCGGCTTCACATAACGGGCAGGTTCGGTAGGCAATTCGTTCGTCGCTCATTCCCTCACCCTAGAACGCTGGGTTCAGCGAAAACTGAATGAGCGAATCAGCTGACGGGAGATTTGTCGAGCAATGCCGCTTCGCGCTGAAAGTCTTCGGCCGCGTCGAAGTTCTTGTAGACGCTCGCGAAACGCATGTAGGCCACTTCATCCAGATCACGCAAACGTTCAAGGACGGCCAGACCAACCTTGGTGCTTGGCACGTCGCCACCACCCGTGTTACGAAGTTCTTCTTCAACCGAATCGGCCAAAGCATTAATGGCATCATCATCGATCGGGCGACCCTTAGAAGCCGCCTTCACACCCGAAATCAATTTGGCACGTTCAAATGGCTCTCGTCCGCCCAGGGTCTTGGTAACCATTAAGGGCACCTCGTCCATGCGCTCGAAGGTTGTGAAGCGATGCAAGCAATGCGGGCACTCGCGTCGGCGGCGAATCGCGGCACCGTCTTCGGCCGTTCGCGAATCAACCACCTTGGTGTCTTCATGTCGGCAGATGACGCAACGCATGCCACCAGCGTAGTGGACAGCCGAACTATGGGGAGGGCACAATGAGGCGCTGACCCACATCGATGGATGCGCCGCCGTTGAGTTCAATCAATGAATGCACATAATTTCGAATGTTTCCACTAGTCAAAGAGGAAGCGATTGACCACAAGGTGTCGCCGGATTGAACGACATAAAAGCCGTCACCTTGAGCAAAAGCCAATGACACGTCAACCCCGTTGACGGTCATGTTCAGGGGTTGCGCGCTCGCAGAAAGGGGCGTCACCGTAGGGATGGAGGCAGTCTCATCCCCACGGCTCGCCAAAGTGCGGAAGCCGAGGCAGGCGGCTACCACAACACCGAATACGGCCAAACCCACCACCAGCCGACGACGCAAGTACACGTCGTGGGACAGATGGCGAGTAGGGGCCATAGAAGAACCAAAAGAAGAAGTGCTTGTATTCGAAAAACTGGTACTGGATCGTCGGGGCTGAATTTCAACGATGTAACGGGGGTCAAGTGCGAGGGCCATGATGAACCTTTCTGATCAAGTAGCTGTTGTTGCTGGTGTTCTCAGTATTCGTGAGGGGTATGGCACAGAAGTTCTGTGTTGATGACCCGAACGAACGCTTGTTCGTAGGCTATGCGAACGCGTGTTCGGTGTCAACCTTTGTTTTCAAATAAGCCCTCGACCAGCACTTATAGAATTTTTACGAACAGGTGTTTGACTCCAGACACGAACACCCGTACGATGCTGGCATGAGCGAACACATTCTCACCGACCGTCAACGCAGCATCCTTGAGTGCATCGAGGCCAGCATGGAAGAGCGGGGCTTCCCACCCTCCGTGCGCGAGATTGGCGAAACCATCGGACTCACATCACCTTCGACCGTGCACAATCACCTCAACACGTTGCAGCGTTTGGGCTTTCTTGAACGTGACCCCAACTTGCCGCGTGCAATCAAAGTCAACTGGGATCGCAATAGCGGTGCCATCATCGCCCGCAGTCGTGTACACCACGTTCCACTCATCGGCGATGTCGCCGCCGGAACTGACGTTCTCGCCCAAGAAAATGTGGAAGAACTGTTACCCCTCCCCGCCGACTTCACCGGTGAAGGTGACTTGTTCATGTTGCGCGTTCGTGGCGACTCGATGATCGAGGCCGGAATTCTTGATGGCGACTATGTCGTCGCGCGCCAACAACTCACCGCGAACAACGGCGACATTGTCATTGCGGGTATTCCAGGTGATGAAGCAACAGTCAAGACGTACACCCGTAAGGGCCGTGAAATCATCTTGATGCCTGCCAACCCACGCCTCAAGCCCATGCACTTTTCCTCCGACGATGTCCGTATCTTCGGCAAAGTCGTGACGGTCTTACGTCGTCTCTGATCTCGACAAGAGTTACGAGCGACCAGCTCGATCTTCGGGGCGGGGCGGCGCCCACATATCGCGTGATTCATAGGTGACGTACACCTCGGGTCGAGCATTAGCGACAACTCGTTGGCGAGCACGACGACGTGAGCGTGTGGCGATGATTGCCAGAATCAATAACGCAAGCGCAATCAAAACCAGTGAAGCGCCGCTCACCAAGAGCTCTCCATCCATCATTGACGCGTTACGACCAATAGCAACCACCGCATCGGCTTGCGGCGATTGCATGACCAAGGTGAATGTTCCTGGTTCGGAAATCACAAATGTTGCCACCGATTCTCCCATGAAATCGGGCGCGTCATATTCGACCGAATCATCGGGTCGCAAGTCAACTGCGTCTCCCCCGGCATCTGTCAATGTCACAGTGACTTCAGGTGGAATATCAAATTCAAAGTTGCGCGCATCGTTATTGCACGGACCAATTTCGTTGATTGTTCCCTTGGTCTCGACGTACACGTAATAGCGACCAGTCGCCGAAATATCTACGGTTGACACACATCCAGTTGGCGTGCGCACTAGATCGGCGATGAGTTCTTGATCACGCTGAACGCCGATGAGGGCCAGCGTCATTCCAACAACAAAGACGCCAATCGCCGAAATCCACCACCATTTCACCGAACGAATTTTGGTGGTGTCATCAGACATCAGGAAACTCCGAGTCGCTGCGCTACTCGCTCGATCGTGGCATCACTTTGCACGACGGCCACCCGAATAAATCCTTGACCTTGTTCGCCGTACAAATCGCCAGGACTCACGAGAGTTCCGGCCTCCCGGGCCAAACGCTCAGTGAACGCCCAAGCATCTTCAACTTTGAACCACAAGTAAAAACCACCATCAGGCAACGAAATATCGCCGCCCGACCACTGCGACAAAATATGCGCCATACGTTCAAGTCGGCGACGATATACCTTGCGCTGCTCAACAACATGTTCGTCGTCGTTCAAGGCAGCGACTCCAGCAGCTTGCGCTGGGCCTGGCACCATCATGCCGACATGCTTGCGCACTTCGGATAAGTAATGCACGAGTTCGCGATCGCCGGCGTAAGCACCAACCCGCAACCCAGCCAAGTTTGAGCGCTTAGACAAAGAATGAACGGCGATGACTCCATCGGAACCATGTTGCAAAATGGTTTGCGCCGGACCATCCCAAGTGAACTCGGCATAACACTCGTCGCTGAAAACCGGTACTCCGTGAGCGCGACCCCAAGCTGCGGCAGCCCCAAGATCGTCAATAGCACCCGTCGGATTTGAGGGGCTATTTACCCACAGCAACAAAGCGCGCTTGGCGTCTTCATCACTGATGGCGCTCAGATCAATTCCTCCACGATCATTACAAGGTACCGCGACGGCGCGACAGCCCGCCAAAGTTGCTCCCATTTCATAGGTTGGATACGCAACGGCCGGATACAACACGGTGTCAAGCCAAGGCGAGCGCAATTTCATCCATTGTGGCAACGTACCGACGAACTCTTTTGTGCCAATGCATGCCGCAATATCAATCGGCGCAATCGCCACATCGAAACGGCGTTGCATCCACGCGGCAAACGCGTCTCGTAAACCAGCGGTGCCAATCGACGGTGGATAACCCCGTTCACTATTGCTCGCAGCGAGCGCGGTAATCACCGAAGCAGGCGGCGGATCACACGGAGTCCCGATCGACAGATCTACCAGACCACCATCAAATGAAGCGGCCAATGGTTTAAATGAATCCAACCGCTCATACGGATACGGAGGCGGAACAAAACCAGTTGTGCGATCAGGTGACGAATTCATGAGACTCCCATGTTGCCCGTTGGAGTGGGGTCAATGCCACCATCAGACACGACAAATTCGCTCAATCGACCCACCGAGGCTTCGGCAAGACGAGCCCGAACGCGGACGCCGTTGGTTTCGTGCGTTGTCGACACAACTTCACCTTCACGATGCACCGAGGCCAAAATATCGCCTCGCTCATAAGGGATCACTAGTTCAATCACCTTGCTGACCGAGCGCAAGCGATCAGACAAAGTCTGCAAAAAGAGGTCAATTCCGTCACCTGTGTGAGCGCTGATACCAACCGAACCTGGGTGCCAAGCCACCACATCGGCAACACCAGCAGGATCAAGATCGCTCTTATTGAAGACCACGAATTCGGGGACTTCATCGGCATGAATTTCACGTAAGACAGTGCGCACTGCATCAATTTGTCCATCGGGATCCGACGACGAACCATCCACAACATGCACCAGATAATCGGCTTGTGCGGCGACTTCAAGAGTGCTCTTAAACGACTCAACTAATCCGTGCGGAAGACGCCGAACGAAACCGACAGTGTCGGTCACAAGTACTGATTCACCGCCAGGAAATGACAAGCGACGCGTAGTGGGGTCAAGCGTGGCGAAGAGTCGATCTTCAACTAATACACCCGCATTCGTGAGGCGATTGAGCAACGTTGATTTACCGGCGTTGGTGTAGCCAACGATGACCACATTGGCGAGCCCACTTCGTGAGCGTCCTTTTCGTTGTAAATCGCGCGTGCTACCGAGGTCTTTCAATTCTTGTTCAAGTCGTGAAATACGGTTCTTGATTCGACGGCGATCAACTTCAAGTTTGGTTTCACCACTACCGAAACGCGAGCCCACACCACCGCGTTGCTGCGACATTTTTGCGTCTGCGCCACGGCGCAAACGAGGTAAGCGATAACGCAGCAGCGCCAACTCAACTTGTGCTTTACCTTCAAGGGTGTGGGCATTCTGCGCGAAAATGTCAAGAATGACCGCGGTGCGATCAAGCGCAGTACGTCCAAGCAACTTTTCTAAGTTGTATTGCTGACCTGGTGACAACTCATTGTCAAACACCACAGTGTCGGCATCAACTGCCAAACACAAATCGCGCAACTCTTCAGCTTTACCCTTACCCACAAACCACGTGTGATCTGGGACATCACGCTTTTGCGTGAGTCGTCCCGCTTCATCAGCGCCCGCGGTATCAATGAGCAAACTCAATTCATCAAGACTGGCTTCGGTTTCTTCTTCGGTTTTGCCATGCAATGTCACGCCAACCAGCACGATTCGTTCACGAATCGTGCGCTCAATGAGCGTTTGACCAAGCGCTTGGTTGTAAGGCGAATTCGGATTCGAATTCGTGTTCGTCACGCGGGCACCGAAATCGAAGCAATAAAGACTGCTGGGCCGATCAAGGTCACTGCACGTGTGGCGCTATCGACACGAACCTTGGCGTCTCCACCATCCATGTGCACAACCACTTCTGAGGTGCTCGCTGGCACCAAACCCCAGGCAACAGCTGCTTCAGCGGCGGCACAAGCGCCAGTTCCACAAGCCATGGTGATTCCGGCTCCGCGTTCGTGTACTCGCAAAGTGATCGCATGTGGCTCGGGACCGGGTTCAATGATTTCTAAGTTAACCTGTGGAACCTTTTGTCCAAGTTCTGCCAAGTCGACCACGTGTACATCATCGACGCCCACAACCGAATGCGGATTTCCCATCGAAACATGGCGCACGGGACGATCGGGATTACACCCAAGTGACGACCAATTGTTTGGCTCGGGCAGATCAGTCACGCGACCCATGTCAACGCTGATGTGCAATGCACCATCGCTCCAATCACTTTCAACACTGACCACCCGTTCGCCGGCGTCAGTGTCGACAATGAATGTAGTCGGCTGCCCACTCGGGCCATTGATCTGCCAGTGCGCGGCCTGAACTAAACAGCGAATGCCGTTCCCGCTCATTTCAGCACGACTGCCATCGGCGTTATACAAAACCATTCCGAGGCGATTGCCCAGCTTGATCTCGAGTAGCAACAACCCATCGGCACCAACCCCAAATCGACGATCACACCAGCGTTGCGCCAAAGTCGGCCAATCAAAAGATGCATCTGCTTGAGCAACATTCATAACCAGAAAGTCGTTGCCGAGACCGTGGTGTTTTGTGAGTTCAATCTGCATAAGAGTTGCCTTCAGACTACGCCAAATGGCTCATCAAACATTGGGCTGATTAAGGCGTTCAATGATGAACGGGGCCACTTCAGCAACAGGATCGTTCTCAATATCAAACCAGGTGATTCTGGGGTCTCGCCTGAACCAACGTTCTTGGCGAACCGCAAACTGACGGGTCCGTAAAACTATGGTTTCCACCACCTCTTCAAGCGACATTTGTCCCGACAGGTGATCCACCATTTCTTTGTAACCAAGAGCCTGCATTGCTGTCGGAGACAAGCCATTGACCAGCAACTGCTCAACTTCATCGCGCAAACCCCGCTCAATCATGATGTGCACACGTTGTTCAATCCGCTGAGCTAATACATCGCGAGGCCAGCGCAGGGCCACCTGCTGTACGGGACTGTCGGGGTACGAATCAACACCTGGACCAAATGAGGAAAATGGCTTGCCACTCCCCTCACACACTTCAAGCGCCCGCACAATACGACGCACATTATTGGGTTCCATTTTTGTCGCGGCCGATGGATCAAGAGTCGCCAGCCGCGCGTGCAAGACCTCGGGTCCTAATTCAAGAACTTCTTTGTCTAAACGGGTCCGCACTTCGGGCCACTGACCAGGCAACGTCATTGCATCAACAATTGCCCGTACATACAAACCGGTGCCGCCGACCAACAATGCTTGACCTTGACGGGATTCAATCTCACTGACCGCCAAGTGGTACGCAACTTGAAAATCGGCCACTGTAAATGATGCAGTTGCATCGACTAAATCAATTAAGTGGTGCCGTACTAAACGCTGTTCATCAGTCGTTGGCTTGGCAGTTCCGATATCCATTTTGCGATAGACCTGCATCGCATCCATCGAGACAAGTTCAATTCCGAGTTCCCGGCCAATATCGGATGTGGCGGCCGCCATTGCAACTGCCGATTTTCCACTCGCGGTTGGACCCAAAATCACTAATGACTGCGGGACGACTTGCGTACGACTCGTCATTGCGCGATCACATTGATGCGACGGGAATACGAACTTTGTGCGACGGATCTGACGTGACTTCGCGCAGAATTCCTCGCAAGTGATGCGGAGCAGCCTCGGTTATTTCAACTAATCCGTAACTTCCGGCCCGGATCGCGTTCTTGGGCCTGAAGTGCACAACTTTGTTCTGTCGCGTGCGAGCTTGATACACCTCGGGGTTGCGGCGCGACGGACCTTCGATGAGGACATCTTCAATTCGACCGATTCGCGCTTCATGGCGAATCACCGCCGAATGTTCAACGACGACCCGTAAACGTGCAAATCGATCAGCGACAACTGCTGGATCGACAAAATGGTCAACCATTGTCGCGGCTTCGGTGCCTTCACGTGGCGAGAACATAAATGTGTAGGCGTAGTCGTAGTCGGCTTCAGCAGATACTTCAAGCGTACGTACAAAGTCTTCTTCGGTTTCTCCAGGAAATCCAACAATGATGTCAGTACTGACCGCCAAGTCTGGAATAAGTTGACGCGCTTGATGCAACTTCTCTAAATAACGTTCGGCGTTGTAACCACGGTGCATGATGGCCAACAAGCGATCACTGCCTGATTGCAATGGATAATGCAAGTGTTCGCAAATCGTTGGCACTTCAGCCATCACCGCAAAAGTCTCTGGCCGCATATCTTTCGGGTGCGGGCTCGTAAAGCGAACGCGCTTGATGCCAGCAACAGTTCCGACTTCACGAAGTAATTCGCTGAACAATGGTCGTGCCGAAACATCTTCACCGGCACGCCGCTTATCTAACTGCAAGTCACGACCATAACTGTTGACGTTTTGTCCGAGCAAGGTCACTTCAGTGACCCCCTGATCGGCCAGTGCACGAACTTCAGAGACAATGTCGTCGTAGGGGCGACTGATTTCAGAGCCGCGCACCGAGGGCACGATGCAAAATGCGCACGAGTTATCGCAACCGATCTGGATGGTGACCCACGCGTCATATGAAGTCACGCGCTTGGCCGGCAGGGCCGACGGGAACATCGCGTGATCATCAAGCACTGCTTCTTCCAAAATCTCGGTTAAAGGTCCGTCGACGCGAGCGGTCTCTAGAAGTTCGGCTGCTCGGTGCACGTTGTGAGTACCCATCACCACGTCAACCCACGGTGCCCGCTTTTGCACAATGTCGCGGTCCTTCTGGGCTAGGCAGCCCGAGACCACAATTTGTCGACCCTCACGCGCATCTTTCCAGCGCTTCAACATTCCGAGGTTGCCGTACAACTTGTTGTCAGCATTTTCACGAATACAACAGGTGTTCAGTACCACGACATCAGCATCGTCTTCTTCTTCAACCGCCAAAAGACCGTCGGCATCAAGAAGACCAGAGATTCGCTCAGAATCATGGTCGTTCATTTGGCACCCAAAGGTGCGTACGACGTATGAACGGGGTTCTTGATCTGACATAACCGTTTCAGGATACCCCTGAACAACCAGTGTCAATCCTCGACGAAGTTGCGTAAGGCCCGCCCACTTGCCACGTGGCGCAGGCGAAAGAGTGCCCGAACCTCAATCTGGCGGACCCGCTCTCGGGTGATATCGAAGGCTTTGCCCACCTCTTCAAGGGTCGCTCCTTGGTCGCCATTGAGCCCAAAGCGCATTTTCATGACGTCACGTTCGCGTTCAGGAAGTTCGTCAAGGACAGCTCGCATAGCCTCACGCATGTCTTCAAGTTCAATACCGCCACTTGGATCGCCCACATCGGTTGCAGCAATGTGATCGCCAATCGTCGAGTCTCCATCGACCCGAGTGGCTTGATCAAGACTGGTCGTGTCAGCAGCCAAACTGAAGTACTCGGCGACTCGATCGGGAGACTCTCCAAGCGCCTGAGCTATCTCAATGATTGTTGGCTCACGTTGATTGAGTTGAGTGAGTTCACGTTGAACACGCAAAGCACGGTTGATGTTTTCCATCGCGTGAGTGGGGATACGAATGTTACGACTCTCCTCGGCGACAGCTCGAGAGATTGCTTGTTTGATCCACCATGTCGCGTAGGTGGAAAATTTGAAGCCACGTGTGTAATCAAATTTCTCGACGGCTTTCATGAGTCCGATATTTCCGCTCTGAATCGCATCAGCCAGCGGCATTGAAACTTTCGTATAACGCTTGGCAATACTTACCACAAGCCGCAGATTCGCGTTCGTGAGGTCTTCGCGAGCACGACGCCCTTGATCGATCACCCGCTGTAGCCGACGACGATCAAGAACTGAGGCAGAGTCGCCGAGGCTTTCAAGTTCAATGTGTGCTTCGCTGCCGAGAACGATTTTTCTGCCAAGGACTTTTTCTTCATCAGCAGTCAATAATGCGATGCGGCTGATTTCTTGCAGATACATACGAATGGCATCTTGACCTGAGTCATCACTGCCGCGTTCACGACGAGCCACTCGCCCATCGGATGACTTAGATTTCGTCCCATTCAAAGACGGTCGACGCAACTCACCTGAATCATCAAGTTCAAATGATTGATCAACCCTGATGCCGACTTTCTCAATTGATGCGCGTACTGCGTCAATCACTTCTGGAGACAATTCAATATCGCGCAACGCATCAACGATGTCCTGAGTTGACAACTCACCATGACGTCGACCAAACGCAATCAGCGCCAGCCACTCTGCTTCATCAATACCGACAACAGGAACGAGAGATGTTCCAGCAAAATCATTGCTGCTATCACTCTTCGCTGTTGTCACCTCGACCCCCCGGTTGAAATGTTCGTGCTGCCAGCCACATTAGCAATGACTCAGCAGCTGCTAGAGCCGTGCGCTCATTGTCAAGATTCTCAAGTTGCACTCGAGCATCACGATCTTCGCGAATCTCTTCGGGTATCGCTATTCGTGTTCGTTGCGACAGAATTCGCCGAACGGTCACCCCAATGAGATTGAGAGCTACCGAACTGGGTTCAATCTCAATATCAGTAACAGCAGCCCGTTCGAGCATTTCGCGAACCTCAGGATCAGCGATTCCGAGAGCGTTATTCAGCAAACTGCCCGTTTCAATTTCGGATGCAGTTGCCAATGTCAGAAAGGCACGGCGAGGAATTTCCGAGACAAAGAGCGCCTCAATCAACCACGGCGCAATGTCGTCCCAACTTTGCAACAGCAAACTAATCGCAATGAATTCAGCATTTTCAGAAACGCCAACGCCGCGAGAAACTGGCGCAGCCACTACTGGTTGAGCCGAACGACGTTCAGCCAACCGACTCAAATCGGCGACCGGCAGACCAACGCGAGCGGCAATTTCACCGGCATATAGTTTGCGCACATTCACATCGGGATGTTCGTTAATCACTTCCATTGCTTGCGCGGCAAGCCGTGCCCGATCTTCTGGACTTCGTAAAGGCTTGCCAGATACAACACGATTCACGCGGAAACCCAGGAACGGAACCGCTTCATCAATTGCTGCAGCCAACGCCGCCGGATCGGAGATCGCCAGATCGCCTGGGTCTTTGCCGTCTGGAAACTTCGCCACTGAAACTTGAACCTGATACTTCTTTTCCCATTCGTAGAACTTCTCAGCTGCCCCTTGACCCGCGGCGTCCGCATCAAAGGCCAACACCACTTTGCTGGCAAAACGTTTCAAGATACGAACATGTTCTTCGGTCAGCGATGTTCCACATGTTGCCACCGCCCGCGTCACGCCTGATCGATGAAATCCGATGACGTCGGTATAGCCCTCACACACGATGACTTGATCGGCTTTAACGACGTCATTCTTCGCCCAGTTCAGGCCATACAGAGTTTTTGACTTGAAATAGATTTTGGTTTCAGATGAGTTTTTGTACTTAGCAGGGTCGGCACTCCCGGGCAAGATACGGCCACCGAAAGCGACTGGATCTCCGTTGTCGCTGAAGATCGGAAACATAATGCGCGCCCGAAACGAATCTTGTAAACGATTCGCCTTATTGGTGAATGCCAAACCGACATCGCTGAGCACATCGGCAGCGAATCCCTTTTTGACGAGATGTTGACTTAACGCGTCCCATTCGTCGGGTGCATAACCCAACTGGAACTGTCGAGCAACGTCTCCAGCCAAACCACGGTCGCGCAAATAGTCGCGTGCCGCCCGAGCATCAGGTGAATGAAGAAGGCGCTGGTGATACCAATCAACAGCCTCCGCCATTGCGCCAATAAGTTTCTTACGTCGCTGACGATCTTGGCTTTCGCCACCGGTCGTATACGTGAGCGTGATGTTCGCCCGAGCTGCCAACTTTTCCACCGATGATACAAAGTCAATATGTTCAATTTCTTGAACAAAGGTGAACACATCGCCCGCGGCCTGACATCCGAAGCACTTATAACGACCGGTTTCTTCGCGGACGTTAAACGAGCCACTCTTCTCGGTATGAAATGGGCAGAGACCCACCCAGTTTCGTCCTGCTTTACGTAAAGCCACATATTGCTGAACAACCTCAACGATAGATGTGGATGCCCGCACCCTCTCGATGTCGTCTTCAACAAATGCCATGCAGGTGAGACTAATCCACCGGTGTCTGAGCAGGTTTATCCCGATCGGTCTTCATGGAGAATCCAATCGAGACGACGAGAACGATGATGATAACGACGAGCGAAAGCCACGTTGGGATGTGGTACCACTTGTGAATCAGCATCTTGATACCCACGAATGCCAGGATGATCGCCAATCCCTCTTTGAGATAACTGAATCGAGCATGAGCATCGGCAAGCAAGAAATACAAGGCCCGAAGGCCAAGGATGGCAAACGCATTAGACGAAAAAACGATGAATTGCTCTCGACTCACCGCCAAAACAGCCGGCACCGAATCAACCGCGAACAACACATCAGTGAATTCGATGAGCACCAAAACTGCAAAAAGTGGCGTTGCTAACCGCACCCCATTTTTTCGTGTAAAGAGTTTTTGTCCATCAAGATCGGGGGTGCTCGGCACAACACGATTGATTAACTTCATAAAGCGACCAGATGCGGGATCTAGTTCTTCTTCGGCTTCAACGACCAACTTCACCGCCGTGTAGATCAAGAATCCGCCAAAGACGTAGAGGACCCACGAAAACTTCTCGATCAACGCGACACCGGCAAAAATGAAAATGGCCCGCAGAGCAAGTGCTCCGAAGATTCCCCAGAACAAAACTCGATGCTGATACTTCAAGGGGATCTTGTAGAAACTCAGAATCAGAGCCCAGACAAACACATTGTCAATACTCAGACTTTTCTCGATGAGATACCCGCTGATGTATTCGCCCGATGCTGCTCCGCCAAACGCAATCGCAATCACCCCGGTAAACGCGAGACCTATTGATATCCAGACAGCGCTTTCAATCAGAGCTTCACGTGGACCAACATCGTGGGCATTTCGGTGAATGACCAAAATATCAACCGCCAACAACACACAGATAAAGGCCAATAGAGCAACCCATGCCCAACTAGGAACATCGAGATCAACGAAATTGACTTTTGAGGATTCAGTTAGAAAAAAAAGAGAAATCATTAGGCGCGATTAAACAATCCGCCAATGGATCCGCCGCTCGTTGCTCCACCGGTCGGCATCATGCTCTGAATCCAACCTAATAGTTCGTTCGGGTTACGGGTTTGAGTCCACACTTTTCCAGGACCCGTGAAATCGAAAACGAGACCTTCGCCACTCTTGAAAGTCTGCATCAAGCCACCGCTGGCTTGACGAATATTCATTGACACCGTGCCTTCGTACGCGACCATGTGCCCAGTATCAACCGTTAGCGATTGACCGGCTTGCAAGTCCCACACTTCAAGGGCTCCGTAACAGGCAAATACAACTGGACCTTGACCTTCAGCACGGATAATGAATCCGCCTTCAGAGCCAAACATATTCTTGAACCCACCCCATTGTGTATCAATGGTGACATTGGTGTCGTTGGCCAGCCATGAACCTTTTTGAATGAATAGCGGTGTTGCCGACGTGACATCAAAAGCAACGATGTCGCCAGGCAAACGCGCCGCCACATCAACAAATCCACCATTGGCTGGCGCGGTGTAGGTACTCACGAAGAAACTTTCGCCCCCAAGCGCGGCGCGCTTGAGGCTCTTCATGATTCCGCCTTCGGCCTTAGCGGCCAATGTGACACCAGTCGACATCGTCATCATGGCGCCACTTTCGACGCGCACCGGTTCATTGCCAGCCAAAGTAATTCGGGCTACGCCATATGCGGGTCCCTGTCGAGTCTGAATCTGCATCACAATCCTCCAAGTTTATTTGTTATTTACTTTGTGTCTGATTTTTTCTTACCGCCCGAAGCGAGCACTGCTTGTGCAACGGCAAGGCGGGCAATAGGAACACGGAACGGTGAACAACTCACGTAGTCAAGTCCCACTCGATAAAAAAGGTCAATTGATTCAGGGTCGCCGCCGTGTTCACCGCAGACACCTAGTTTGATACCGGGCTTGGCAGCACGACCACGCTTGGCAGCAATTTCAACCAATTCGCCAACACCGTCTTGATCGATGGTCTCAAACGGATTGCGCTTCAACAACCCACCTTCTAGATAAGCCGGCATCATGCGACTCTCAATATCGTCACGGCTGAAACCAAAAGTCATTTGCGTCAGGTCGTTAGTACCAAAGCTAAAGAAATCGGCTTCTTCTGATAACTCATCGGCCCGCAAAGCCGCTCGAGGAGTTTCAATCATGGTTCCGATTGAAACTTTGGGCTTCTTCGTTGAACCCTTTGTCGCGTCAGCGATGCCCTTCACGACCCACGAACGAGCCAAAGCCAATTCTTCACGCGTCACAGTGAGTGGAATCATGACTTCAACAATGGGCTTACCGCCCTTGGTAACACGGTCAGCGGCAGCTTCCATGAGTGCCTGCACTTGCATGGCGTACAAACCTGGCTTCACAACACCAAGACGCACGCCACGTGTTCCGAGCATGGGGTTGTGTTCGGCCCATTCATGAGCAGCTTTCAACAACTGTGCTTTTTCAGTGGTCCACTCAGCAGCGGGCGTGGTGGCCTTTTCAATTTCAAGTTCGTGCACGTTCGGCAAGAACTCGTGCAAGGGCGGATCCAGCAAACGCACAGTGACGGGCAATCCATCCATGGCTTTCAAGATGTCAATGAAGTCTTTCTTTTGCACCTTGCGCAATTCTTCAAGAGCACTAGCTTCTTCTTCTGCGCTTTGCGCCAAGATCATGCGGCGGACAACAGGCAGGCGATCTTCGGCTAAGAACATGTGCTCGGTACGGCACAAACCAATACCTTCGGCACCAAGTTTGCGAGCGTTCGTTGCATCTTCACCAGTGTCAGCGTTGGCACGTACTGCCATCTTGCCCTTACGAACTTGATCGCACCACTGCAAGATAATTTCGAATTCTTTTGGTGGCTTTGCATCTTGCAATTCAAGTGAACCAAGAACTACTTCACCAGTTGTCCCGTCAAGAGAAATAATGTCGCCTTCTTTGACAACGATGTCGCCGACCGAGAATTGCTTCCCATCAATCTTGACAGCCTCGGCGCCAACAACAGCAGGAGTACCCCAACCACGGGCCACGACAGCGGCGTGACTCACTAGGCCACCACGGGCGGTCAAGATACCTTCAGACACCATCATTCCGTGAACGTCTTCGGGACTTGTTTCACTTCGAACCAAGATGACCTTTTCACCGCGATCTGACGCATCAGCTGCTTCGTCAGCGGTGAAGTACACCTTGCCCACGGCAGCACCAGGTGAGGCTGCGAGACCCTTAGCAATGACCTTCTTTGCACCAGCCTGAAACTGCGGGTGCAGAACTTGATCAAGATGTTCGGCAGCAACGCGAGTAATTGCTTCTTCTTTGCTGATCTTCCAAGAATTTTTCTTGCCCTGAGAACCAACAGTTCCCTTGGTCATGTCGACAGCCATGCGCAAAGCAGCTGCGCCAGTGCGCTTGCCAACACGAGTCTGCAACATCCACAACTTGCCTTGTTCAATAGTGAACTCGGTATCGCACATGTCTTTGTAGTGCGCTTCAAGGCGCACAAAGATCGCCATCAATTCATCATGAATCTTCGGGAACTTCGACTTCAAAGCATCTAAGTCTTCGGTGTTACGAATACCAGCAACCACGTCTTCACCCTGGGCATTGACCAAGAAGTCACCGTACGGAACATTTTCGCCAGTTGCAGCGTTACGAGTAAAACCGACTCCCGTACCCGAATTATCGTCTCGGTTACCAAACACCATCGTTTGCACGTTGACGGCGGTACCCAAATTGTGATCAATCTTTTCGCGAACGCGGTAGGCAATAGCGCGAGCACCATTCCAACTCTTGAAGACTGCTTCAACTGCACCACGCAACTGCGCTTCGGGCTTCTGCGGAAACGCCTTACCAGTCTCTTTCTTGACGACCTCAAGGTACTGCACGCACAGTTCTTTCAACACTGTTGAGGTCAACTCGGCGTCGGTCTTGACTTTGGCCTTTTCTTTGGCGGCCTCAAGTGGATGCTCGAAGTGGTGACCTTCAACGCCAAGAACAATGCGTCCGTACATCGCAATGAAGCGACGATATGAGTCATAAGCGAAACGCTCGTCGCCGGTGACCTTGGCAAGACCCTTCACACTCTTATCATTGAGGCCAAGATTGAGGACTGTATCCATCATGCCTGGCATTGAGAATTTGGCACCCGACCGAACGCTGACGAGCAACGGGTCATTGGGATCTCCCAAATTGCGACCCATCGCCTTTTCAAGTTTCGCAATTTGGGTTTTTATCTCGGCGTCAATGCTCTTGGGCCAGCCGCCCACCATGTAGTCGCGACACGCGTCGGTGCTAATCGTGAAACCAGGTGGAACCGGCAACTTCAAAACGCTGGTCATCTCGGCAAGATTGGCGCCCTTACCCCCGAGCAGATCTTTCATCTGCATTGGGGGGCGGCGATGTTTCTGATCAAATGAGTAAACGTACGGCACAAGCACCGAGTCTACGACTTCTCAAGTTGAGGCATAACATCAAAGTGCATGCGCATTTTCGGGTTTCCAGTGCAGATACGTCCAGGTTTCGCCCTGTTCATGTTGCTGATAGTTGTCATTAACGGAGTCCCGATGGGGCCTTGGCTCGCAGGTTCGGTTGCTGGCTTCACCTTGCTTCATGAGCTCGGCCATGCCTTCGCCGCACGACGAACCGGAGCGACGGCGCAAATTTCCCTCGATTTCTTGGCTGGATACGCCTCATTTACCCCAACACGAGACTTGCAACGCTGGGAACGAGCGGGAATCTCTTTGGCTGGACCATTCATCCAGATCGCCACCGGTTGTGTTGTCTTAATTGCACTTGGAGTCAATCCCCTCAGCCATGACCAATTCGCCGCTGACTATTGGTCATTCGCCATTTGGTGGGCGGGACCAGCAATCGGAGTTTTCAACCTGATTCCAGTTCTACCGCTTGACGGCGGAAGTGTTGCTGCCGAGATCCTGGACTACTTTTCGCCAGGTCGAGGCCGGAACATGATGATCAAGGCGAGTCCGTTGCTCACCGCAGGAGCATTCATCGCAATGGTCTTTGTTGATGATCTCCGCCCGCTCGCCGCGTTCGCCGCCATTTTGCTGGTTTTACAATTACAAACAATGTCGGCTTTAGCCGCAGCGACACCTGATCGCCGCTCAGCTATGTTGGAACAGCAACGGCGACTGGCCGCCGAAGCCGAAGACACTGCGTGGAGAACCGGCCGACCAGGCATGTTGCAAAGCCCGCAGGTGATGTCGCCATGGTGGGACGCATATTCAATGATGCGTTCAGGACATTCATCAGCAACTTCGGTCATCCTCAACGACTTATTGAATACGGCGTTAGATCGTGCTCCATGGTGGCCGCCGCATGCCGCGAGCGATGAACAACTCAAACCACTCGTGCTTCAACTTCCACGTCCGATCCCCGAGCCGACTCAGAACACTTCAGAGTTAAGCGCTGCCACCCTGCTCTCTGTGTTACGACGAACCAGTCACTACGAAGACGGCGCACGCTATGGGTCGACACTCTTCAAAGTTCATCCGTCATCGCATGTTGCCATTGAAACCGCTCGCTGTATCGCAATGCTAGGCCATCACGACACAGCGGCTCAATGGCTCACAATTGCCGGACGAGTTGACAATCAACACGCCCAACTTCTTCATGCAGTTGAAAACTACGCTGAGTTACAAGGGTTACGCGGGCGCACCGATATTGAAGAACTAGTGATTCAACTCAGGAATGAAGCACTTTCATAACTCCGTTATAACGTCGTCGTCGCATCAACAACAATGCCAAGCTCAACTGCACGTCCGACATACGCAAGAGCGCAGTCCGGCGCCACCGACGTGAATTCGCCAACGGTTTCTCCGTTAACAATGACTGCATCTCCAGACTTCGCGTTTTCAACAATTGCGCCGGTTAACAAACGTAAATTCTTCGGAGCAGTCGAACCACGACTGTCCATTCGCTCAACGAGCTCTTGACCGGGGTAACAGCCTTTAGTGAAACTCACGGCAAGTGAAACAACCCCGATTGCGGCGGGCAAAGTTTCGCCTGCAATGATTTCGCAACCCATCACTGGCCAACCAGAGCGAATACGCAGTGCGTCAAATTCTTCGGGCGACACGTGAACAAATTGCGAGACCACCGAGTTGTCAATTGTTGTCAGTGGTGCATCAACAACTGCACCACTTCCCCATTGTGACACGGCAAATCCGGCTTGTTCAATTGGTGAGCCATCCCGACTGCGCAGGCACAAATACTTTTGGGTCGAAACGGCAATGTCGGCTTTGACTCTGATCTTGAAACGATTCAAACGGGCCAGTAATTGCTCACCCAAATCTGCAACATTCTCTGTGTCAAGAACAAATGTCTCTTCTATGGTGCGGGTCACTCGAACCAAAGCAATGACTTTGCCCATGGGCTCAAGCACGAATGAATAGCGCGACCCACCAACGGGCAACGAGGCGATGTCATTGCTCAATTGTGAGTGCAAATATTTGCCAGCGTCGGCTCCGGTAACTGTAAAGACTAAATGTTCAATTTCACAGGCGATGATGTTGTCGTTCACAGTGTTACTCATGCTTTCGTTCCGCCTTCCAAGCGTCGCTTGGTCATTCGTCGTGCTGCAGGAATTGCAGCAAGCAGACCGGCGGCTTTATTTCGGCATTCAAGATCTTCATCGTCGGGTTCGCTGTCGGCCACAATTCCGGCACCTGCTTGCAAGTAGGCCGCCGATTCACCAATGAACATAGTGCGAATGGCGATAGCAGTGTCAAGGTTTCCACTGAAGTCGACGTATCCGACGACCCCGGCGTACGGTCCGCGCTTCACTGGCTCGAGCTCGTCAATAATTTCCATGGCTCGCACCTTTGGTGCACCACTGACAGTGCCAGCTGGAAGAGTCGCACGCAAAACATCAATCGCAGTTTTGCCAGGCACGAGTGCTCCACTCACTTGTGAGGTGAGGTGCATGACGTGACTGTATTTCTCAAGAGTCATGAGCTCATCAACGATGACCGTGCCAAATGACGACACTCGACCCACATCGTTGCGGGCAAGATCAACCAACATCACGTGTTCGGCGACCTCTTTGGGATTTTCACGAAGTTCCGCAGCCAGACGTCGATCGTGCTCATCGTTAGTGCCGCGTTTACGAGTACCAGCGATGGGACGACTAATCACTCGCCCACCCAGCAACTGCACCATGGGCTCAGGTGAACTACCCACGATTGTCACGCCAGGATGACGTAAGAAATACATATACGGACTCGGGTTCACTTGGCGCAGAACGCGGTACATATCAAATGGATCAGCCTCTAGTTGCAATTCGTAGCGCTGAGATAACACAACTTGAAAGATGTCGCCGGCACGGATGTACTCCTTCGCAACTTCGACTGCTCGCTGATATGCACCATTTGGCATTGACGATGTAGCAACTGGAAGTACATCATCTCTTTGCGGTGGCTCAACTGGCGTATACGGCAACGGTCGCGCAAGTTCATCAACTGCATTCAATGCTCGCACCGATGCCTCGTCGTACAGGCGATTCAATTCATCGGTCGTGAAATTCTCCGAGTTTTGACCAACAACAGGCACGCTTTCGATGAGATACACCCGTTGACGCCAGTGATCGAATGCGGCCAATGATCCGATCACACTCATGACCCCATCAGGCATATGCCGATCGTCGTGAGGAACATTGGGCAATGACTCCACTTCGCGTACAACGTCATAGCCAAGAAAGCCCATGACTCCGCCTTGTAACGGAGGAAGGTCAGCAATGACCGGACTGCGGTATTCAAGCAACAAGGCTTCAATCGCCGCCAGCATTCCTTGATCGCGTGGCACCGATGCCGGAATTTCGCCCGTGATCTTGAGTTGCAGTTGACCATGTTGCTGACCGATGGCGCCATTGGCCAAATTACCAAGCCCTTCCCGGTTGGAAAAATTGGCTCGCAGTCCTACCCCGCAGGCGCCCCGTCGGTGAAAGAGGTGTGGGAGCGCGAGACGGGTATTGAAATTGACATCGTCGGCGCCACGGCCGACGACATTTTCAAGAAAGTGATGCAAGACGTCACCACCGGCTCTGGTCAGTTTGACATCTACACCGGCCCCTGGAATTCCACGGGCGACCTGGTGGCCGCAGGCGGCGCCGTCAATTGCGATGCCTTTGTCAAAGCCTACCAGCCCGATTGGGGCGATCCGCAGCGCGGCACGCCCACGCCTGAGATGGAAAAGCTGCTCTATACCTACAACGGC
>CALPPJ020000002.1 GCA_943325425.2 Bifidobacterium breve
CACAGTCGTTACGGCCTTCTAAAACCACCCACAGAGGAATACGTGTCCAACAAAAGCACTACCACCACAGGCGATTACGGCGCCAAAGATATTCAAGTTCTCGAAGGACTTGATCCGGTTCGCAAGCGACCCGGTATGTATATCGGCTCGACCGGTTTGGCGGGCCTTCACCACTTGATTTGGGAAGTCGTCGACAACGCAGTTGACGAAGCAATGGCGGGCCACTGCACCACCATTGGGGTAACCCTGCTGGAGAACGGCGGTTGCCGCGTTGATGACAATGGTCGCGGTATTCCTGTTGATCCATACCCATCAGGTCCACATAAAGGAAAGAGCGCAGCCGAAGTCGTTTTGACCGTCTTGCACGCTGGCGGAAAGTTCGGCGGTGAGGGTTACAAAGTGTCTGGTGGCTTGCACGGCGTGGGTGTGTCAGTCGTGAACGCACTCTCAACCAAACTCAAACTTGAAATTGATCGTGGCGGCAAGCGTTACGAACTTGAATTCGAAGACGGCGGAAAACCCAAGGGCAAAATCGCCATTACTGGCGATACGCCCGCCCGTGGCCGCAAGAACGGTACGTCGGTGACCTTCTGGCCCGATCAGACCATCTTTGCTTCCGAAGGAACAGAGTTTGTGGCGCGCACAGTTCTTGAGCGCTTACAAACAATGGCCTTCTTGAATCGTGGTCTTGAAATTGTGTTCAAAGACGAGCGCACCGGCAAGGCCCAAGATGTGACCTTCCAATACAAGGGTGGCATTGTCGACTTCGTGAAGCACCTGAACACTTCGAAGGAAGCTTTGTTCAGCAAAGTTGCATACTACGAAGATGAAGATGAAGGCCAAATGCTCGACATCGCGATGCAGTGGAACACCGGATACCACGAAGGTATTCACGGCTATGCCAATGGCATCAGCACCATTGAGGGCGGTATGCATGTTGAAGGTTTCAAAACTGCCCTCACCAGTGTCATCAATAAGTACGCCAAGAATCGCGGCTTACTTAAAGAAAAAGAAGACAACTTGTTGGGTGAAGATATCCGTGAAGGAATCACCGCGATCATCTCAGTGAAATTGGGCGAACCTCAATTTGAGGGTCAGACCAAAGCCAAACTCGGCAACGTATCCATGCGTTCGTTTGTTCAGAAAGTAACGAACGAACGGTTGGCCGAATGGCTTGATGAAAACCCAACTGAAGCTAACAAGATTGTCAAGAAGGCGCAAGCCGCGGCACAAGCACGCGTTGCTGCCAAGAACGCTCGAAATGCAGTGCGTCGTAAAACTGCGCTTGCTGGTGCTGGTATGCCCGACAAACTGAAGGACTGCAGTAGTGGCAATCCATCAGAAAGCGAAATCTTTATCGTCGAAGGTGACTCTGCAGGCGGCACCGCACTTGATGCGCGCGACCCGCGTACACAAGCAATCTTGCCGATCCGCGGAAAGATTCTTAATGTTGAACGCGCGCGACTCGACAAGATGCTCAAGAACAATGAAGTCATCGCACTCGTGACTGCAATTGGTGGTGGCGTTGGTGATGAATTCGATGCGGCGAAAGCTCGCTATCACAAAATCATCATCCTGGCCGACGCTGATGTGGACGGTAGCCACATTCGTACCTTGTTGTTGACGTTCTTCTTCCGGCAAATGCGCCCTCTTGTTGAGGCAGGGTTTGTGTACATCGCGCAACCACCGTTGTTCTCAACTGAAGTTGGCAAGGTGAAGATCTATCTCAAGGACGACATCGCGAAGACGCGATTCCTTGAAGAACATCCCAATCACAAAAAAGAATTCCAGAGACTGAAGGGTCTCGGTGAAATGGACTGGGAAGAGTTGCGTTCAACGACCATGTTGGATGGAACGCGAACCTTGTTGCAAGTAACAGTTGATGAAGCGGCATTGGCCGATGAAGTCATGGGCGTGCTCATGGGAGACGATGTTGAAAGTCGTAAGCACTTCATTCAGACCAACGCTAAAGACGTAAGGTTCCTCGATATCTGATGGCAAGCAAAAAAACTCCTCCATCCACACCCGACGAAGGCGCAACGCCCGACGAACCAAACATTCCTATTCAGCCAGTTTCGTTACAAGACGAAATGGAACGCTCATTCCTTGACTATGCAATGTCAGTCATCATGTCGCGCGCCCTTCCTGATGTGCGCGACGGATTAAAGCCAGTTCACCGCCGCATCATTTGGGACATGGAAGAGCAGGGATTCCGTCCCGATCGACCATTTGTGAAGTCAGCTCGCGTGAGCGGCGACACGATGGCCAAGTATCACCCGCATGGTGACAGCGCGATTTACGACGCTCTAGTTCGTATGGCTCAGCCATTCTCATTGCGTCACCCTTTGATTGCGTTCCACGGAAACTACGGTTCACCAGACTTTGGCCCAGCCGCTAGTCGATACACCGAATGTCGCTTGCATCCATTAGCAATGCACCTGTTGGCCGACATTGACGAAAACACTGTCGACATGATTCCGACGTATGACGGTTCGCGCGAAGAACCCGTTGTGTTGCCGGCACGCTTCCCCAACTTGTTGGTGAACGGTGTGCAAGGAATTGCTGTTGGTATGGCGACCAATATTCCGCCACACAACTTGGGTGAAGTGATTGATGCCTGTATCCACTTGCTCATGAACCCGGCCGCAACCACAGAAGACCTCATGGCATTTGTCAAGGGTCCCGACTTCCCAACTGGCGGCGCGATTCTTGGTCGTTCCGGAATCATGGATGCGTACCGCACCGGTCGCGGCAGCATCAAGATGCGCGCTACTGCTTCGATTGAAGAAACGAAGCGTGGCGGCATGCAGATTGTTGTCACCGAGTTGCCGTATCAAACCAGCTGTTCGGCAATTGCCGGTCGAATTCAAGAACTCGTCGACAACGGCGAACTTGATGGCATCGCCGATGTCAATGACGGATCATCGGGTGGCAAGACGTATCTCACCATTCAGTTGAAGCGTGATGCCAACGCCAACGTTGTGCTCAACAACTTGTTTAAGCAGACACAATTGCAAACAAGCTTCGGCGTCAACATGGTGGCATTGGTCGATGGCGTTCCGCGCCAACTCAACTTGGCCGATGCACTCAACGGATACATCCGTCACCAGATCGAAGTATTGACTCGTCGTACCGAATTCCGTCTCGACAAAGCCGAACGTCGTTTGCACCTTCTCGAAGGTCGAATGAAGGCGCTCAACGTCATTGATCAGATCATCAAGTTGATTCGTGAAAGTGATGATGCAGGCGCGGCTAAAGCAGCGTTGATGGTTGCTCCATACGAGTTCACTGAAGTCCAGGCCATTGACATCCTTGACATGCAATTGCGCCAACTGACGCGTTTGTCACGAATTGACCTTGAAGCCGAGATGGGTCAACTCAATGAACGCATCGCCGAATTGAAATCAATTTTGGCTGATGACGCCAAATTGCGTGGCGTGATTTCCGAAGAGATGTTGGCTATCAAGGAAGAGCACGCAACACCACGCGTGTGCCCCATCACTTTTGACTCTGGTGAAATGAGCATCGAAGATCTCGTTGATGATACCGAACTTGTGGTCGTGATGACCGAGGCTCAGTACATCAAGACCGTTTTGGCTTCGAACTTCAAGAGCCAAGGCCGCGGCGGAAAGGGTGTCACTGGCGCCAAGCTCAAGACCGATGACATCGTGAAGCACGTCATCTTTACAGGAGCGCATGCGTACTTGCTGTTCTTCTCAAACAGGGGACGGGTCTATCGATTGCGAGCGCACGAACTACCCGAGCGTGAACGCGCCACGAAGGGCGTTCCGATTGTCAACCTGTTGCCGTTGCAGATGGGTGAAACCATCGAAGCAATTATTGACACCCGTAACTTTGATGCCGAACGGTTCCTCTTCTTCGCAACCCGCGATGGTGTTGTGAAGAAGACCGCGTTCAACGAATACGACAACGGTCGTCGCGACGGTTTGATTGCGTTGAACCTGCGTGACAATGACGAACTCGTTCGGGTGATCGAAACTAGTGGCTCAGACGACATCTTCATGGTGAGCAAGTCAGGTATGACGATTCGCTTCTCGGAAGACGAAGTTCGCCCAATGGGTCGAGCTGCTGCTGGTGTGCGAGGAATGAAATTGCGTCCAGGCGACAAGGTCGTCAGCGTTGACGTTGCTCGTGATGATGCGGCGATCTTGATGGTGACTGAAGCTGGCTATGGCAAGCGCACGCAACTTGACAAGTTCCGCAGTCAAACCCGTGGTGGCATTGGAGTGCGCGGAATTCAGATTGGTGAAAAGAAGGGAGCGGTCGTTGCAGCATTTATGGCCGGCCTCGACGACGAAATTGTGGCAGTGACCTCTGGTGGCTCCACCATTCGCACAGACGTGCGCAACATCTCGTCACAAGGTCGCACCGCGACTGGTGTGCGAGTCATGACGGTTGAACCGGGTCAAGCGGTGACGTCAGTTGCGTTAATTCTTTCCACCGACGACGAGTGAGGCAATCAGCCGATCGAGGCAACGCCAGCATCCTCATGATGGGGGTGCTGGCATTGTCATTTTCGTGGACTCTTGCGTTGGTGACGGTTCAACAAAATCTGACGGCCTCATTATCGGCGCAAACAGTCGCTGATGCAGTGGTCTTGGCCGCTCTTGAAGACGGCGAAACTACCGCTCGTCAACTTGTCGAACTCAACGAAGCGCAGTTGATCTCGTTGACTTTTTACAACGCAGGTGGTCAGGGCGGCGAGACAGCCGTGGCGGTGATTGAAATTGATGGTGTGCAAGCTCAGGCAACGGCCAGTAGCGCACCTTGACATTTTCAAAGCGACACAAAGTCAGGGGATGAGTGCTCTACGCTGACACTGTGGCCGAATCTAACGACCCATTTTTTATTGTGCCCGCGGTGGTCCCTGACGATGAGCCAGTGACCCGTTCAAACACGGACTCACAACCGCGCACCGAAGCACTCCCGACGCAATCAATTCGGACAACAACTCGACCCCAACCACTAGCAGCACCAGTGGTGGACGAGGACGAACCAACGAATAACGATCCGATACGGCGAAGTGTGTCCTTTGAACGACCAGCGGTGCGGCGAACGACGCGAATCCTGCGCCATATCGACCCGTGGAGCGTCTTTCGGGTGACCCTGGTCTTCCATTTTGTTCTGTATCTCAGCTTGCTGTTAACCGGTGTGCTGTTGTGGAATGTTGCCAACGCAACTGGAACCGTCGACAACGTTGAGCGGTTTATGGAAAGTTTCGGTTGGGACACCTTTGAGTTCAAGGGCGGTGAACTTTTCCATCAGGCTTGGGTTTTGGGATTATTTGCCGTCGTTGGTATGACGGGACTCGCGATTTTGGCCGTGACGACCTTCAATTTGATCACCGATCTGATGGGGGGCATCCGTGTGACGATCCTCGAAGGCAAGCCAGAGGCGAAAAAGTCCCCAAAACCGGTCAAGCGAGCCCAACAATCTCGAACATCTCGGGTTGATCGTCGCTAACGGTTGAGAGCAGGCCTATCTCGCCGATAGGGTTCTGACACTGCAGTAACCCTGCGGGGGCTATAGCTCAGTCGGTTAGAGCGCATCCCTGATAAGGATGAGGTCACAAGTTCGATTCTTGTTAGCCCCACGGTGAAAATGCTGAGACGAGCCATTGCGGCACTTTCTCTTGCCTGTCTCTTTGCGGCTGGGCTACGACTTCGCGGTCGTGGAGGGACCCCGCCTGAACGCGGTGGCTGGCGCGAGTTAACTCGACCGCCTTCGTGACTGGAAATCTGATGTCCCCATCTGCGTCGGTAGCAATTATTGGTGTTGGTGTTGTTGGTGCTCGGGTGGCACGGCAATTGACCTCGAGCGGAATTTCGGTCCTGGTACACGATGAGCGTGCGAGTGCCCAGCATTCTTTGGCGCTATCTCTACGGGCAAACGAATTGAGTGATCTCACGAAACTTGATCCGACGACAACACCGGTCGTAGTGGTGGCAACGTCTAGTGGGCAGGCTCCGCTTGTCAAGATCTTGTTAGAACTTGGCCATCACGTGGTGTGTACGAGCGATGACGTTGAAGACACGCGTGAGTTGCTGGAACTTGATGAGGTCGCACGTTACGAAAAACGAGCTCTTGTTGTTGGTGCTACTGCATGTCCTGGGCTGAGCGGTTTACTCGTCGCAGAATTAGCACCACGGGTTGACACCATCGACGAAATTCATGTGGCTTTCCACGGAACCGGTGGACCTGGTTGCGCTCGACAGCATCATCGTGCGCTTGCAGGAGATGCAGTGGGTTGGCATGACGGTGAATGGATCGATCGTCCTGGTGGAAGCGGACGCGAATTGTTGTGGTTCCCCGAACCGTTAGGCGGCAAAGATTGTTATCGCGCCGAACTTCCTGAACCAGTTTTGTTGCATCGGGCATTTCCAGAGGTAAAGCGCATTAGTGCACGGATGTCAGCGACGCGTCGAGATCGTTTAACGGCCCGACTTCCCATGATGTCTCCACCGCACGCTGAAGGTGGCGTAGGTGGAGTGAGAGTTGAAATTCGGGGGTCGCTGAATGGTGAACGTTGCACCGAAGTTGCGGGCGTAGCAGAGCGAACCGGAATTATCGCTGGTGCAGTGGCCGCATCAGCAGCGATGGCAGTGGCACGTCTGAATGAAACTGTTTCCGGCGTCATCACTCTCGGTGATGGTCAACTGAATGATCGTGCACTGCTTGATGATGTCATCCGGCGAGGTATCACAGTTTTCGAATACATCGGTTCGGGAGCATAAGTGGATCATGGCGAGTAACGACATTCATGAAATAGCTGAAAAGAAACTGGCTTCAATTCAGCAGCGTTATTCATCTCGCCGTCGTCGTTTAGTTGAAACACTTGAACGCGCTGACCATCCTTTAATTGCCACCGACATTGTCGCTATAGATGATGATCTTCCGCAAAGCAGTGTGTATCGAAATCTTGCTGTACTTGAGTCCGCTGGCGTGGTGGTCAAAGTACTGACGAATGGTGACCGTGCGGCCTTTGAGTTGGCGGAAGAACTCAAAGGTCATCATCATCATTTGGTGTGCGTGCAGTGTGGCCTTGTTTTAGATATTGATGTGCCCAATGAAGTAGAGGAATTACTTGATTCGGGACTTGCTGGAGTTGTTGCAGCGGCAGGCTTCAGTTTGGTTGGCCACCGACTTGATCTCATGGGTCGCTGTCGAGACTGCCAATAAACGTCACGGAACCGTCAGCGACTTTCGATGCGCTCAATGCGCGACGAAAGACTTTCAACAACATCAGCCAAACGTGTCAGCGCTGCCGTGATTTCTTCAGCATCTAGGTGATCACGAAGATCTTGTGTTGTCACCATGTCAGTCAATGAAACTCGAACACTAGCTATTTCTCGGGCCAGGAATTCGGTATCGGCTTGGGTACGTTCGGCAACTCGTCGATCAACTTCGGCTTGAGTGCGGTCGCGGCCCTCTTGGCGGTTTTGCGCCAACAAAATGAGTGGTGCTGCGTACGAAGCTTGCAATGAAAGAACCAGGGTCAGCAAAACGAGCCCACGATCCCAGGGGTCGAACTGCCATGATTCAGGTAGCACGAAGTTGTAAATGATCCAAGCAATGATCAGAAATGATTGCCACACCAAAAATCTTGCAGTTCCCAGCGTGCGGGCAATGGATTCAGAGAACTGACCGAATGCATCGTTGTCGTAGTGAACACCAAGTCGGCGTCGCTGACGAGGAACAGCCAAGTCTTCTTTACGCTTCATGGCGACTCCTTTCTGGGACAACGACTTACGGTGGGTGATTCATGTGGGCTTTAGTATGCCTGCGAAGATCGCATTAGCGAACAGGCGTGGCCTGTCTTCTGCGTTGTCGCCAACCTGCGGGCAGGGTGCGGTCAAGAACGTCGTCGACAGTGATAGCACCAAGTAGGCGGCCGCTTTCGTCACATACACCAATGGCCAACATGTTGTACGACGCAAGACGCTCAGCAACTTCGCGGTCACTGATGTCGGGGGTAATGGTGGGCTCGGTTTCGAGACAGTTGCCAAGTTCCATGCTGGGTGGCTCGCGTAGTAGCCGTTGAAAATGAACAACTCCTAAATACTTACCAGTTGGTGACTTATATGGCGGGCGACAAATGAAAACTTGCGCGGCAATCGAAACCATCCACTCGGGGTCACGAATTTGTGCGAGTGCCTCAGCAACCGTGTCGGTTGGACCAAGAATGATGATCTCTGGTGTCATCAGACCACCAGCAGTACCTTCTTCGTATGACAACAAGCGTCGCATCATGGCGGCGTCCTCGTCATCCATGGCATCAAGAATTCGCGTGCGTTGTTCGCCGGGCATTTCGGCGAGCAAGTCTGCTAAGTCGTCAACTTCCATTTCGTCGAGCACGTCGAGAAGTCGTTCCATGTCAAGACCTTCGATGAGGCCGACTTGTTCAGACTCGGGAAGTTCTTCCAACACGTCAGCCAAACGATCGTCGTCCATGGCTTCTGCCAATTGACGACGTTGCGCAATCGGAAGTGAACGCACGACAGCAGCCACATCGGTTGGGTGCATGTCGTGTAGGCGAGCAGCTTCGGCGGCCATCTCGGTGGTCGCAGCAAAGAGATGAGCAACTTCGCGCCAATCAACCAATCGATGACTTGGTCGGCGACGAAGAGCGGTGCGCTTGGCAAGTCGTACCTGCGCAACTTCCCAGCCACCTGAACGTGAGTCGCTGCGTTCGCGTAAAGCGACATCGCTCACAAACTCGACGCCAACTTTACGATCAATGACGTCGCGACCAAGAAGTCGTTCACCCTTTTTCACCTTGAAGGGGTTGAGATCGATATCCCACGAACGCAAACGAGCGCCGTCAATGCCGAGTTCAGCGACTCGACCAGCATTCACAAAGATTCGGCGACGCTGACTGGTGGCGGTGAAACCCACGACGCGCGGCGCACTTCCGGCATGACCTGGCACAACAACGATGTCATCAAGTCGTCCGATGTTGGCCCCGCCGGCATCAAGCAACGGCAGGCGAGTAATGCGGAATGCGTAGATCAGGTCACCAGCCATAACCGCAGGCTACCCCCGAGCCCAACACGTACGCAGGGACTAGTCGTCTTCGAGAGTTATGGGTTTAACTCCGGCAGTTACACGGGAACAACCCGATTGATGGTTTTCACTCGGTCGATTCCTTGGTCAAAGGACACGACTTTGTTTACCCCGGTCGATTCAGCCGACGCAACGAGATACGCATCAACGAAATGGAGTCGATGATTCACGAAGATTTCAAGTGCTCGCAGCACCGTTGGTTCGTCAACGACCTGGATTGACGGGAAAGCGATGAGAGATTTCATCACGTCTGAAATTGTTGGCCGATCAACCGAATAGACCTTTTGTAGGACATAAATAGCCTCGGCTATAACAATGTCGGAAAGGAGCAGAGTCTCGTGCGATGACAATGTTCGAGTTGCCTGTTTTGCCTGATCAACTGGTTCACCGATGAGATGTCTGATCAAGACATTCGTATCTATAAAAGCTGTCATTATTCGTTTTCGCTTGCATAGGCACGAGAGACGATTTCGTCCCACGTCAGATTTCGAAGATGGGCGGGAACTTCAATCGTGCCTGCTAAGTCAAGGAAGTTTTTAGGTTTTTCGATAACGACATGATCAATCTCAATACGGAAGAAAATTCGATCGCCCTCTTCAATTTGCAAGGCATCCCGGAGTGCCTTGGGCAACGTGACTTGCCCTTTTGATGAAACAACTGCACCTACAACCATGGCTCTCCTTACTTAATCTAGAAAGTAAGGATAGCAAAGGATTACGAGGTTCGTTGGATGATCTGTTGGGCGATCTGGCCGTAACGATCGAAACGGTCAAGGTTGCGTCCGGCGTTATACAGAACGAGTCGCGAAGCAGTGTCGCCGTATCGAGCGATCAATTCATCGGCCAATCCGTCCCATGAAGCCTCGGCCGTAAAGACCTGGAGATGTTCATCGGTGATTTGCGCGGCCATCCCCGCAAAGTCACCAGCCTTTTGCTTTTCGCGGATGCGCGCCGTGGTTCCCTCGAAGCCAGCCTCATCCCAGATGAACGCGTAGTTGGGAGTGCTTCCGTAAAAACTGAGCATGGCACGAGCATGTTCGCGCTCGGCATGACGTTCTTCGTCGGTGTCACCGACAATGGTCATCACCGGAATGATCAGATCGATATCACTCGCTGAACGACCCGCCTTGGCAGCACCAGCAGCAACTTGCGGAACAACATGCCGTTTCAAGTAGCCCGGTTCACCAATGGGATGCACATGCACACCATCGGCGACTTCGCCGGCCATATGCAACATCCACGGATTCACTGCGGCGATATCAACTTTGGGATCGGGTGCATCGATCTTGCCGGGACTCCACTGTGGTGTGATGAAAGTGAGTTCATAAAACTCACCATGGTGTTCAAGCGGTGCTCCTCGAAATGCCGCGAAACAGGCCTTGACTGCCAACACATAATCGCGAAGACGTGGGCCAGGACGATCAAAGGCCACGCCATACCGGCGTACAACGTGGGTCTTCACCTGCGTTCCGAGCCCTAAACGAAAACGACCACCGCTGGCCTCTTGAAGTTCCCAGGCAGTTGAAGCCGTAATGAAAGGGCTACGTGGAAATGCAACAGCAACTCCAGTGGATAGATCAATCCCAGGTGCCGCTATTGCCGCAGCAGCAACATTGAGATAGGCAGTTCGGCCCGCTTCGGTAAATAGCAGTCCTGAAAACCCAGCGGCTTGGGTTTGACGAGCGTGTGCCCCCGTCTTCTGCAGGGGCATTGGGGTGGTCATCACATCAACATGCACAATTCGCACAGTAGATCGCCGCAGGTACTAGACATAGTCATACACACGTACTTGGGGGTACATCATGACTATGTCAGCAATTGAAGCTTTGAAAAGCGAACAGGCATTAGCGATTGAGTTAATGAACTCATTGACTGCCGATGAGTGGAACGCTCAGTCGGGATGCACAGGTTGGCGAGTGCAAGAAGTGTTCTGCCACATGGCGAGCGTCTTTCACTCAATTGCCGACCCGACCACAATTGAGGGTGGAACCAGCGAAGACGTCGAAGAGAACGCCGAAGTTCCGGTGCAGGCTCGTAAGTCGTGGACACGCGATCAGGTCATTGCTGAATATATGGAGTGGAGCGAAAAAGGAATCGGCGCGTTGTCATTTATGAATACGCCTGAAATGGCCGACACGGTGATTCCATTAGCCAACCTTGGTTCACACCCGATGCATCTGCTGGCCAATGCAATTGTGTTTGACCACTATTGCCATCTTCGTCACGATGTTGGTCATGCCATTGACAAAGCAGCAGCATTACCGCGTGACCCGCAGGCGTTGACGGCAACTCTTGAATGGATGCTGGCCGGCATTCCACAAATGTGTCAGCCCGCTCTATCGGTTGCGCCAAAGCAAACAGTGAATTTGGTTTTTGAAGGACCTGGTGGCGGTTCGTGGATTCTTGCTCCGGGGGCCGACCTGTGGACCATCACTGTTGGGCGAGATGCACATGCGCCGTCGGCAATCAGTAATGCTCACGATTTCATTTCATGGGGCACCAAGCGGGCCGATTGGAAAGACAGCACGCGTCTCGAAAACGGAAATGCTGATGCTGAAGCAGTCCTCAACGCCATCAACGTCATTTAACCTTTAGTGAATCTGGTGGCAAAAACGAGGAGAATTCGCCTCGTTTTTGCCACCAAAAAACCCATGGGCGTGGCACGATAGAGACATGAGTGACGCACTCCCTTTAACCCTTGCTGCAACTTCTTCGATTTGTCCTCGTTGCAACAAGTTGCACAACGGTCGTTTTTACGGGCCGTGTGAAGAGTGTCGAGTTCAGTTGAAGTCAACAATGGGCAACGAAGCGCGCGATGTTGAAGTTGCTGAGTACGTTCCGAAAATGAACGTCACCCCAAATGCTGTTGCATCAAAAGACGACTGAATACCTCTCGTTATTTGTTTTCTGGTAGTTGATCTTCACGTACTCCACCACCAGGACGGAAAGTTGTTCCACGATCATCTTTGCCCGATTGCATTTGTTGCATCATTACACCGAGTTCGGCTGAGGCCCTTTCGTCACCAAGAATTTTTTGCATGACTGCAGCACCAGCGCCAGCCATCAACGTTGCTTGATTGTCATTCAAGAACTTCATTGATGCTCGCTGGCCAACTGTGGTGCGATTGATTTCAGGAATCACGTAACGGGCAACAAGATCCCACGAGCGCAATGTGTTCTCGCGATTCGCCCAGTCATGAGCGAAGCCCAATGCAACACCAAACCCACCAGTGATTTCTTGCAAGTTTCGAATTGTTGCAACGAGATCATCAGGTGTACCAATGACCGCAGTTCCACCAGCAGTGATTTGTTCGAGCAAATCCCATTTGTTTTCAACATGTACTGCGCCGGGCCGTCCAAGCGTCCACACGTTGTACTCGTTATGCCAACGCTGTAATCCATCAACAGCTTGATTGCGAGCTTCTTCGCGCGATTCAGCAATGTGGAAACTCAACATGACCCGCCAATTTTTACGATCGACAGTTTGTCCGTGCTTCAGTGCAGATTCTTGAGCGAATGACCATTGTGTCGGCAACGCGGCAAGACCAGCAGTGCTGTTTGAGGCGATTGACAAAACACCGCAACCAAACTTGCCAGCCATCTGCATACCTGATGGCGACAATGTTGATGCGGTGACGACTGGCATGTTGTCTTGAACTGGAAGCAATTGCAGTTGTGCATCTTTGAGCGTGAACCAATCACTCTCATGTGAGAAACGATCTTCACCGCGCAGCAACCGCATGATGACACCGAGTGCTTCGTCTTGGCGATCGCGCTGCACCAACGGATCAATACCTAAAGTCCAGGCATCGCTTGGCAGCGCGCCCGGCCCAGTACCAAACATGGCGCGACCCTTCGTCATGTGGTCGAGTTGCACGATTCGTTGCGCCACATTGAATGGGTGGTGATACGGAAGCGAGATCACTCCCGTTCCAAGCCCGATGGTATGGGTGCGTTGGCCTGCAGCTGCCAAGAACATTTCCGGTGATGCGATCATCTCCCACCCGCTCGAGTGGTGTTCGCCGCACCAAAACTCATCAAAACCCAATCGATCAAGGTGGGCCGCGAAGTCAAGGTCGCTCTGAAATTGCAGAACTGGGTTCTCGCCCACGGGGTGATGTGGGGCCAAAAAGGTGCCAAATTTCAAACGGTCGGGTCGACCACCGGGGTTGGATTGTTGTGCCATGAACCCACAGTAGGTTGCGGCACCAGAATTGCCGACAGTTCAACCTGACAAAGGGCGGATTTTTTGGGTTTTCGGCTAACCTGTGAGAGCCGTAACGGGGACGTAGCTCAGTTGGCAGAGCGCTACCTTTGCAAGGTAGATGTCAGGGGTTCGATTCCCCTCGTCTCCACTCGTTGCTCAAAATTTTGGTCGTTCGCCCATGTAAGTTGGCGTCATGAACGCCCACGAGATGATCTCTATGTTCGGAGCCATTGAGGACGACCAGCGGTACACCCGTCTCGTTGAACTCTTTACTGATGATGCGATTTACTACGACCCGTTTGCGGGTGCTCAAGTAGGTAAAGCAGCGATTCACGAGTTCATGTCTGAGATGGAAAAGGTCATCCCCAAAATGGGTGTGTACTTTGCTAATTGGGAAACCTGCGCTGACACTCATGTGGGGTGGGCTAAATGGAACATGGTGGTGCCCATTAACGGGGTTGAACATCCGATTCCCGGACAGAGTTTGTATCGGTTGCGTGATGGCAAAGTATGTTTCGTTGCCGACTATGTGGACGCTCCGTCATACGCGCGCATACGGCCCGACCGCAAACCCAATGCTGTCAGTGCATCTCTCGTCGAAAAGGGCAACACTCAAACTGGTGGGAGTTTGAATGTGATCACCGAGTTTTGGAATCAACGAATGACTTCGTGGTCACCAGTTGACGACGGAACCATAACGGTAAACGACCTAGGTGTTGAAGATTCAGTGGCCTGGGTTCAATGGACCTGTCATACAACAGCAAGTGAATTTCCCGGTTGGACATTGCACCACATCAACGGCACCGAAGTGACTGCTGACGATTACTGGGATACCAATACAAATTAGCGAAGCGCTCGTCGACGCATGCCGAGCAGCAGAATTCCCAGTCCGAACAATGCAACGGGAACTGTTAAGACGTTTACTTGCTGTCCAGTTGCCGGCAACTGATCTGGGGCGATTGTTGTTGTTACAACGAGCGGGATCGTTGTTGTAACTGTTAAATGAGCAACCGTGGTTGACGTGGTTGCGGCAACTGTTGTTGTGGTTGTCGTGGTGACCGTGTTTGCTAACCGCACCACCGCCAAATTCAAAATACCTTGGTCGTCAATTGCTCCCGCAGCAATGATCCGACCATCATTTTGCACAGATACAGCATGTAATCGACCGTTGAGAGGTGATCCATTCCATATTCCTGACGTTGCGAAGTCGCTGTCAACAGCACCGGTGTCGTCAAGACGCATCACTATTGGTTCAGGTGAGGCACCATCACTCATACCGCTGATCAAAATGTTGTTATCAGCAGTGACGAACACATCATCACCAAAGACGTCTCGGTTACTAGTAGGCAAGTATCGCCAACCTTGAGATCCGCACGCAGTATCAAAGGCACCTGATTGTGTGAGACATACAACGAGGGGGCTTTGTTGGGTACTAGGGGCGGGGCCACCGTACGTACCAACTGCGACAAGGTTTCCGTTTGGACGAACAGCAATTGCGTTGAGTCGTGGGTCGCCATTGAGTTCGTCAATGAGATAACCCTGAACGGCGAAGTTCGTATCAAGAGAGCCAGTATTCGTGAGTCGTCCGACAATCGCCGCACTCGGTGCCAAGTTGCCGATAATTGAACCGACAAAGATGATTCGCCCATCGTCGTCGAGTACAACGTCTAGTGCTTGACCCTTTTCAATTGATGAAGAGATAAATCGACCATCAGAGCCAAATGAGCTATCAATGACGCCCAATGCACTAAAGCGCGCCACCAAGATTCGTTGATCGTTGCTATCTGAAATCGCGGGGTATTCATCGCCAACGACAATGATCTTTCCGTCTGGTTGAAGTTCTAAGGCTCGCGCCGAAGTACCATCGCCAGCCGAGTACGTAGCGAAGCCGCTATTTTCGAAACCGAACGAGCCATCGATATTGCATGAACTTGTGAACTTGGCAAGAAAGAGAGTTCCCTTGTAATTGATCTGCATTGTTCCAGCAACAATGAAGGAGCCGTCAGAAAGAACAACTAGATCACTCGCAACAGCATCATTAGCCGTGTCAATAAATTGTCCCGTACCGTTGCATGTTGTGTCTGGGGAACCATTAGCAAGGAAGCGTTGCACAAGGATGTGTGATACTGGTGAATCCGTCACCGATCCAACGACCAGTACGCGGTTGTCGGAATAGTTGGCGAGCGCATACGCCGAAGATGGATCTGTTTGAGATGAAATGACCACACCGGTGCCGCCCCATGAAGTATCAAGATCACCGTCACTCGCAAATGCCGTTGAAGCAGTCATCAAGATCGCAATTGTGGCAACGATGAGCGCAACGATTCTTTTCACACGGTGAGTCTACGGAAACGAACGTATCGAGGGTTTACCTCGGTGATGTGAGGGCGAAAGCCACCGCAGCGGCGTGACCAACATTAAGTGAATCAACGTCTGATGCAATTGGGATACGAACTTGATGATCTGCGCTAGACAGTGTTTTATTGGGAAGGCCATTTCCTTCAGCACCGAAAATGAGAGCTAAAGGACCAGGCTTGGTGTCAACAAACTCATGAAGCGACACGGCGCTGAGGTTGGGTGTGAATGCCAGAACCGATCCACTCTTTCGACGTACGACCGACATCGCTTCGTCCACATCCATACGAACGATGGGCAAGAAGAGAATTTCTCCCATCGACACTCGAACGGTCCGGCGATAGTAGGGATCGGCACATGTTGGGTCAATCACGATCGCGTCAATATGGAACGCCCGCGCCGAGCGGGCAATTGCGCCAAGGTTCTCGTGGTCGCTGAGGCCTTCAAGGACCGCAATGCGATGGCGCGGCCCGTACAACGGCGGATGCGAGAGCACCTCGTCGAGAGTTTGCAGCTCGGGCCTCAGAGCGGAACCAACCACACCGCGATGCATGTCAAAGCCAACAACGCTGGAGATGACTTTTCGCTCGGCGACGTAGATCGGGCAGGCCACGTTTGCGAGCGCTGGAGTCATGATGTCAACGCGATTAGGCGAGAGCACGATTGAACGTAAACGCATATTTGATACAACAAGCCGGCGAACCACCTCAACACCCTCAGAGATGAAGAATTGATTGTCGGCTGAACGACGCCGAATTTCTGGATCGCTGAGTCCGACATAATCGGCCAATCGGGGGTCGGCGGGGTCGGTGATTTCGATCGGGTTGATACTCACTCCAGCATTCTGCCGACACATCCGGAGAGTTATTCAGATAAATCACTCAACTGCCGAGCGCACATTTCTGCGTCGTTGATGCGTTTAACTGGTATGACAAACACAACCGATAACCCAAACCCACTTATCCTCCTCGACATTGATGGAGTCATCAATGACTTAAACGCTCTGAGCGGCCTAGACCGTGACTGGGGCATTGACCAGGTCTATAGCCATGGTCATACTGTTTACATTCCGGACTATATGGGCTGGCTGATTCGCCAGCTCACTGATGTTGCCGAGGTGCATTGGTGCACCACGTGGCGACACCGGGCGAACGATGAAATAGCCGAGCATTTAGGCATTGAACAATTGCCAGTAGTCGACGACGGAACCAGAAGCCGATTTGTTGATTGGAAGGCAGCAGCTGCTCACGATTTAGCCGAAGCGGCTATCAAGGCCGGCCGAAAGGTTCTCTGGATTGAGGACTTCTATGGTCATTTACCAATCGACGAGATGCCCAAAGGTGTCGAATTTGTTGACACTGCGGCTCATGACGAAATGGTTTTGGAGATTGATATGTTGCCCGACTGGCTCTTGCAACTTTTCAACTCCACTCCCGTCAGATGATTCGTGATTCTGGTGCAGAATTGTTACGAAATACGCAACACATCTGCACCAGAATCACCCTGGTCCATTAAGTTTCGCAGAGGTACAGGAGGCCATATGAATAACGAAAAGCAAATCGGGTACGACATCATCGGCGATGTTCATGGATATGCCGACAAACTCGAGGGCCTTCTGCGCAAGATGGATTACGAGTTGATTGATGGAGCATGGCAGCACGCAGAACGCAAAGCAATTTTTGTTGGTGACTTGATTGATCGTGGACCTCGGCAACTTGATTCAGTGATGATTGCGAAACGCATGGTTGAAGGCGGCCATGCTTACATTGTGATGGGCAACCATGAGTTCAATGCCATTGCGTACGCAACTCCGCATCCGAATAAGCGACATGACTTCTTACGAACTCACCGGGGGAAAACAGGTGGAAAGAATCGTAAGCAGCACAAGAAATTTCTCAGGGCGGTGGGCAAGAATTCGGATCGACATAAAGAATTCATAGCGTGGTTCAAGACCATTCCACTGTGGCTTGACCTTGGTGAGTTGCGGATCATTCACGCGTGCTGGAATCTGAAGGCAATAGAGGGACTGAAGTCGAAGCTTGGGCCGAACAACACCGTGACTGACGAATTGATGGTCACGATGAGTACCAAGGATCATCAGGATTATCTCGATCTTGAGATTTTGATCAAAGGTCCAGAAATAGAAATGCCAGAAGGATTGTCGTATGAAGACAAGGACGGCATTGAGCGACGCAAAGCTCGCTATGCATGGTGGAACGACAAGGCCAAAAATATGGAAGAGGCCGCTGTGATTTCTCCAGACTTTAAATTCAAGAAGAATCGATCAAAGAGTGAACTCTCCGAATACACCATTGGAGAGGGCGATCGTCGACCCTACACAGATGCTGTTCCTCTCTTCTTCGGTCATTATTGGTGCAGTGATAAGAGCCTCAAGATTCGTTCTGACTACGCGATCTGTGTTGACTACAGCGCTGGAAAAGGCGGTCCACTGAAGGCCTACCGCTGGAACGGTGAATCCAAGTTTGACCCAACCGTCGACCTTGTCTCCTTCCCCTGAGATTCTGGTGCAGAATTGTTGCGAAATACGCAACGAATCTGCACCAGAATCACAACAGTAGATACCGTTAAGGCGTGAGTGAATTGAAC
>CALPPJ020000003.1 GCA_943325425.2 Bifidobacterium breve
TCGGCTTTTGTTGAATCTTCAAATCGAGTAAACGTTGCTTTGCCGTTCATATGTCCCCCTTGGAATACCTATAAACAATAACGAACCATCGTGATTCTGGTGCAGAATCGTTGCATAATTCGCAACAAATCTGCACCAGAATCACAGGTTTAGATTTCGATAGCGGTGCTTGGCACGCGCAAAGGAGTTCCGTGGAGGAGCAATTTGATTTGTTCACCATCTAAACCAAGTTGTTTCATTTGTTCGACGGACCTGCGACCAGTCAGACTGCGCATCAGCTCAAAACGCGTGACCCCCGAATCAATGAGTTCTTGGGCTTGGCCCGGGGCTTTTCCTTCAACCATATTGAGAAGCCAGCCGAGGGCAACGTTGACTGCCAAAGAATCTTGTGCACCGGCCCGTCCAACCGCGTGGCGCAAGTCGTGTTCGTGGGTCACAGCATCCATCACCATTTGCGAATTAATAGGACTCGGAATGTGGGGCAGTAGAACATCAAATTCGGTCGCCGTGGCGAAAAGAGCATCAGCTAGTTGGGAAAGTGATTCACCTTCATGGCGATCAACTTGTGCCTGAGTCCAGGCATCAGTTGTCACGCCATCCATCCGACCCGCCAAGATGTCTTCGGGAACACCGACGATATGCGAAATCAAACCGCTGACTTCCCAATCTGGGCAAAGCGGAACTGACAAAGACGCTTGCGACTCGGGGATCTCACGAATCAGGTCCACGACTCGTGTACGAAACTCAAGATAAGCCCGTACAACTTCGGTATCAGACTGAAGAAAGGTCATATGGCAGTATGCCATCTCGTGTGAAAGTGATATGAATTAAACATGCGTTTACAACTTGCACTCAATGTTGACAACCTAGAAGAAGCCATTGACTTCTACACAAAGATGTTCAATACAGAGCCGCTCAAGGTCAAGCCAGGGTATGCAAATTGGGCGATTGTCGATCCGCCGCTGAAGTTGGTCATTTTTGAAAAAGGTGGCGAGCACGGCACGATCAACCATCTTGGGGTTGAAACCGACACCGCCGAAGAGGTGGTCGAAGCCGATAAGCGTTTGCGAGCTGCCGGCTTAGAGACAACCGGAATCGACGACACCCAATGTTGCTTTGCGGAAAAAACTGAAACTTGGGTTGACGGAGTAGACGGCCATAAATGGGAGTTCTACGTCAAGCACTCTGATGTTGAGCAGTTTGTCAATCTTCCATTGGGACGTCAGCAAGAATCTGGTGGCAACGCATGTTGCCCATCGTGATTTAGTTTCTGTCGGTGGTGAAAACTTTCATGGCCACCTGTTGCAATATTTGAACAGCATCTTGTGGTGATCGCTGGCCACGGAGAGTTTCGTTAATCAACATCCAACCGGCATCTTCCACTTCGGGGAAGCGAACGTGGGATGGATACGTGATCATCGCTTGATTGATTGTTTCACGAGTGATGTCTAAACGCTGTTGATCTATGTCATTGACTGGAGTCACTTGTGCAAGTGCTTCAACGTTGGCGCACATATTTCCGCCACTCGCATCGAGGCTATGAACTTCAATTGATGTCAGACGGTGGAGTAGAGCTGTTGCCCCATCAAGGTCTGCGCATGTTGTTGGAATTCCCCATGAATGACAACCCGCGTAGCTGACCCATCGCTTAGCTCCTGAGGGATAGCGATGAGGGCGTAGAACTGGAGCCAAATCAGATGAATTGATTGAACCCCACGCACCCGGCCATGCACCCGACGCATCGGTCGTCCCATTCAGAAGTGCCTGATCAACTTGGTCATAGTGCCAGTTAGGCAAATCGGCAGAAGTTTTCTGGGCGAGTGCATTCAACATCTCAATGGCTTGAACTGATTCATCAGAATTGAAGCAAGGTTGCTCCGCATCATCAAAAATGCGGCCACCTGCGCCAACGACCATTTCGTAAAAGGTTCCGAAAAGGCCTGATTCTTTTCCGGGGAATCCAAACTGGACTGGGCCAGCAATGAGGTCATCCCACGTTGTTGGTGTCGTTTCAACTCGGTCTGAACGAAGCCAGGTAATGCGTACATCAATGAGTCGTGGAATTGTGAGAAGTTCTGTTTGATAACGGCACAGATCAACTGCAAGTGGGGCGAGTTGCTCAATTGCCGATTTACTCATGAGCGAATCAAGTGGTTGCAACCAACTTGCCTGCGAAGGAGCATATTTCGAATGAGTCGATACAAGATCGATTCGTTGGCCGGCTTCGAGCATTTCTGCAACTTTGCGATTCAAAGTTGGATGATCATCATGAACGATCACTTCAACGTCGTACTCATCAAAAATCGAATAGAGGTGGTCATACATTGGGCCACCAACTAGTGCAATGCGCAAAGTCATGTATTTACCTATTGAACAATTCGCACGCCGGAAATTCCGCCGTCAATGAGCAGTTCCATTCCAGTTGTGAAATTACTCGGCGAAGCCAAATAGAAAACCGCTTCAGCAACTTCTTCGCATTCAACAAGGCGACCCATTGGTTGACGCTTGCGTAATGACTCCATTGTCTGACTTGGATCTGGCGTTGTCGCGACGAGTCGTTCAACCCACGGGCTGGCGACCGTGCCCGGAGAAACACAATTGACTCGAATATTGCTTGCGATTTCGTCGGCAGCCATGGCCTTGGTGAGCGAAAGTACAGCACCTTTTGACGCTGAGTACACGGCTCGCTCAACGAGACCAACAGTTGCAGCAATCGAACAGGTATTGACGATAAACCCAGAACCTTGTGTGCGCATGTGGGGGAGAACCGCTCGCGACATATTGGCAATACCGAAAACGTTGACCGCAAAAACACGTTGCCAGTCATCGAGAGTTGAATCGACAACGTCACCGACACTGCTGATACCAGCGTTGTTGCACAGCACATCGATGCGACCATGCTCGGCGATGACTTTGTCAATTGCATCATGGCAATGTTGTGGTTGCGTGAGGTCAAAGCCATGAGCGAGGTCTAGCCCGACAACGATGTCTCCATCTTTGGCAAAGCGGTTACTCATAGCGGTGCCGATGCCTCCCGCCGAACCAGTGATAACGACAATGCGTTGCGTCATGATGCCTCCCTAGTCGCCACCGAAACGGGCGAGTGATCTAAGTATTGTCCATATAGACGGCAATTGTTATGGTTGGCGGTAATGACCCGCATCCTGTCAGCCTCAACTCATGACCTTCGAGCCCGTACTTCGCGGACATTGGCAGGTTCAGATGCCAATCACCCCGATCCTGACTACTCGGCTGCGTATGTGATTTTGCATACCGATGGCCTTCATCAAGGTCATGGGATGACATTCACGATTGGCCAGGGCAACGAGCTGTGTTGTGCCGCGATCGAAGCATTGTCGACGTTGGTGGTGGGTCGCAATCTGTCGGACATCGTTGACAATATGGGTGCGTTTTGGCGACAGGTGACGAATCATTCGCAACTTCGATGGCTTGGTCCAGATAAAGGCGTTATTCATTTGGCAACAGCAGCGCTTGTCAATGCAGTTTGGGATCTATGGGCCAAAGAAAGCAGCGTTCCGGTGTGGAAATTGGTTTCTAATATGGAACCAGCCCAATTCGTTGACTGCATCGATTTTCGATACCTGCGCGACGAGGTAGATGAAGTGCGCGCATTAGACATGTTGACGAAGGCTCGAGTTGGACAGAAAGAGCGACTAGCGCATCTAGAAGAAAATGGATACCCGGCGTACATCACATCGGCTGGATGGCTTGGATATCCCGAAGAGAAGGTGCGCGACCTTTGTCGAAGTTCAATCGCCGATGGTTGGAACAGCTTTAAGACCAAAGTGGGTATTGATGTGGCATCAGATATGCGCCGCTGTGAAGTGATGCGAGAAGAAATCGGTGACAGTCGTCAACTGATGGCCGACGCGAATCAGGTTTGGGATGTCAATCAAGCAATTGAGTGGAGTAATCAATTGCAGCCCTACGGTCTGCGCTGGATCGAAGAGCCAACTCACCCTGATGACATCTTGGGACATGCTGCGATTAGGCGAGGCGTGAATCCCATTGGAGTTGCGACGGGAGAACACGCCGCTAATCGTTTGATTTTCAAACAACTCCTCCAAGCCGAGGCGATTGACTACGCGCAAATTGATGCATGTCGTTTGGGTGGACTTAATGAGGTGCTAGCAGTTTTACTCTTGGCTGCTGCAAGAAACATTCCAGTTTGTCCTCATGCAGGTGGACTTGGTTTATGCGAATACGTACAGCACATTTCGATCATTGATTATTTGAGTGTCAGTGCTTCGCTTGAAGACCGAACCACTGAATACGCCTCACATTTGCACGAACATTTCGTTGATCCCATCCAAATGCGAAACGGTCACTATCTATTACCTCAAGCCCCGGGTTACTCAATTGAAATGAAGCAAGAGTCAATTGAAATGTTGAGTTACCCAAACGGCGCTGAGTGGCGTGACTAGTTCGTGAGCATCGAGACACGACAACTTGGGCGACATGGACCTTTGGTGACACGAATTGGTCTTGGATGTGCTCCCTTTGGAAATCTGTTTACAGAAGTATCCGACGAAGATGTTCAAGCCACAGTTGACACTGCATGGGAAGGTGGAGTTCGATTCTTTGATACTGCGCCGCTGTACGGTCACGGGTTGTCAGAGATTCGCTTGGGTCAGGCGTTGGCAAAATATCCACGCAATGAATATGTGTTGGCAAGCAAAGTCGGACGTCTCTTACGTAATCCGATTGAACAGATCTCGCCGTCAATCTTTAGAAACGTTCCGAAACTCGAACCCATTTTTGATTACAGCCGTGATGCGGTGCTGACCTCAATTGATGAAAGTCTGAAGCGTCTCAACGTTGATTATCTCGATGTTGTTCATGTTCATGATCCAGATGACCATGAAGATTGGGCTGTCAGCGAGGCCTTTCCTACTCTTGTGAAATTGCGAGATGAAGGCGTGATCAAAGCGGTCGGGTGTGGCATGAACCAGACGAGCGCGCTCGTTCGTTTTGTTCACGAGGTTGATCTTGATTGTTTGCTGCTAGCGGGGCGGTACACGGTGCTTGACAATGCATCGTCCAGCGAATTGCTGCACCTCTGCAGTGAAGCAAATATTGGAGTTGTACTTGGCGGAATTTTCAATAGTGGCCTTCTTGCTAATCCAGCAAAGAACAAAACCTTTGACTACGTTGAAGCCACGCCTGGGGTCCTCGAGAAAGCACAAGCTATTTCTGTGCTCGCACAATCTCATGGGGTTTCGCTGCCACAGGTAGCCGTGCAGTTCGGACTACGGCACCCCGCTGTTTCATCAATAGTGATTGGTGCTCGAACGTCAAGCGAAATAAGCGAGGACATCGCCTTCGCTTTTCAAGCCGTTCCTGATGAATTTTGGATCGATCTACTGACATTGAGTTAGTGTCGCCACATATGTGGTCGGCCTTCTTCTTAAGCTTCGGCGTCATCTTCGTTGCCGAGTTGGGCGACAAGAGCCAACTGATGGCGATGGCCTTCGCGGCTAGGTACAAACCGTGGCCGGTGTTGCTAGGAATTACCATCGCCACCGCGGTGACGCACGCGATCAGCGTAGGAATAGGTGCGGTGGTTGGCGCGCGTATCCCCACTGACACGATTGCGATCGTCGCTGGTATCGCCTTCCTCGTGTTTGCAGCCTGGACCCTACGTGGCGATGAGTTAACCGAAGAAGAATCTCAAGCTGCGCAAAAGAACACGCGCAACGCAGTAGTCGCAGCCAGCATTGCGTTCTTTCTTGCAGAATTAGGCGACAAGACGATGTTGGCGACCATCACGTTGGCGACCAAAGAAGGTGCCTTTGGTACGTGGTTGGGATCAACTCTGGGCATGGTGGCCGCCGATGCACTGGCGATTTTGGTTGGCTTTCACTTAGGTTCGCGTCTGCCCGAGAAAACCATTCGTTACGGCGCCTCAATACTTTTTGTCGTCTTCGGAATTCTGTTGATTCTGCAAGGTGTTTAGTTGATTGCCTAGATGTGAACGATGTTGACGTTTTCTGTGGACAGGCTGTTTCTAAAATCCTTGACGTCACTTGTGATGATGACGACTTTGGCATCCGACAAAGTCGCGATTGCTGCGATGTGAGCATCGGCGACTGAAAGAAATGAAAAATCATTGCGAAGTTCGGCTGCTCGGTCGGCGTACTTTGAGTCAAGTAAATGATCTTGGTTGACGATGCGGTTCACAAATGATGCTTTCGGCTCTTGACGATTGATCATTGCTTCAACACGAACGGTCGTTGGGACAATGAGAGAAGCGCGGGAGCCTTGTTCGAGGTGTTGCCGGTATCTCTCAATGAGAGCCAACAGACGACGGTGTTTCGGATGGGATTGATTACTCAGTGCTTGAATCGCTTCGTTGTCTAAAACAATGATGCTCGCCGGCTTAAGTAAGTCCTTCATAAGCGCGTTTGATAAAAGTTCTGTGCATCGGCCCAAACAAGAACATCAGCTGGGGAGGGATTTTGTTGAACGCTGAGAATGTCTTGAGCGGCTTGGGCGATGACGCGAGGCTGATTTCGTAAACGATGATTTGTGAGATCTGCTTCAGCTTGCGCGAGTTCTGTCAACGAAGGACGTGAATCTGGATAGTTGGTGTAGTGCTCGTCGAGCGCACCTCGTATTAATAGTGCCCGCAACTGTTGGCGTAAGCCGTCAACCGTGAGAGTGGTGGTACTTGGCGCCAAGTTCAGTTCATCGGTTGCGATCATGGCAGCGTTGCGCAGATTGACCGGAATTCGCATTGAAGTGTTCACCGTCTGGGTTTGATCGGCAAGGAGCAATGAAGCGATTTGGTCGAGCGCGACTGACTGATTCATATTTTGAATGTACCACGCCCATGTGGTACATAAATTTGAAGGGGTAGTTGCGAGTCAACCGAGTAGGTCTTCGGCGGCTTGGCGTACTTGCCAGTCTCGATCTTCGAGGGCGGCTTTGAGTGCAGTCTCAACTTCGGGCGAATCAAAGGGTGCCAAAGCCAGCACTGCACGTCGGCGGATTGCGGGTTTGTCTTGGCACGCACTCAAGATGGCGGGAAGGCCGGACTCGTCACCGATTGCCCCGAGGGCCGCCACTGCGGCTTCGCGAACTAACGCATCATCGTGATGAAGGACGAGTCGGGTTAATTCGTTGATGATTTCGGGGCGCGCGCTTTCATGTTCGCCACACGCCCAGGCCGCCATTTCAACGACCTGATGATCGGCATCTTGAAGCGATGGGACTAAATCAAAGCCGGAAAATAATGCTGCAAGTTCAGCCACGCGAATGCGCACTCGTGAATCAACATCTCGAGAAAAAGTCTCGAGAACTTCAACAGTTAGTTGATCAATGCGGGCCATTGCGCCAAGCGCGGTCTCACGAATAGAACCATGTTCGTGCATGAGTGACTTGGTGATTAGATTGACATCTCCGCTATGCCCAGCGATAACAATCGCTCGACGAAGTTCGGCGATATCGGGACTGTCAGAAGCGCTCACAGTCGTGAAATGACATTCGTAACGATGAACGACAAAGCGGTAGCGATCACAATGGCCGCCACAATTCCGCCGACTAAGGCGATCGCTCCAAGTCCCGTGGCATCGAGAACCTTGCGAGCGATCGTTTCGGAGAGATCAGGTGCAGCGGTGTTCAAGGGGTTTGATTCATCCAAAAGTCGTTGATCAGACTGTCGAGACTGCTGATCGGCGCGTGGCGGATGCGGAAAATTTCTGGCAGGCTTGCGCCACCCGATGACAAGAAGTGCCAACATGGCTAAGCCGGCAATGATGCCTAGGCGGGTGGAGATTTCAGTGAGTGACACGCAGACAGAAAAGGTAGTCGCCCAACGGGTCGTTCCACCGTCGTTACGCGCTCAAGTTGTCGCAATCCCGTTTGTGACCATCGCGTTTATCTTGATCGTGACCGTTCTTGTTGCCATGGTCTGGCCCATGCAAAGGTACGAAACAGCGCCAGGACGGGCCGAATTCGTGGGATCGCGGCTGAGCGTTGCGGGTGACCAAGTGGTTGTGTATCCGCCCGAGAGCGGAGTCCGTTTTGTGACGGCATTAGGAACTGAACTGAATCCGTTACAAGCATTTATGGGCTGGGTTGACCCATTTGTGAATGTCCTCACCTGCGAAGAGCGTTTCGGTGACTGCAATCCCACCCAAAGTCGAGAAATTCAACTTGGGGCCATGGCCAATGCCAAGGAGATCGCGGCCTATGTGGCCTTGTCGTACCTTGGTTTTGACACAACTTTTCAAGAAGGCCCTGCTCAAGTAGCAGGTTTTGACCCCTCGGTGTGTCCAGAAGACGCTCCTTCGCAACGGGCGTGCAAGGTTCTTGCGGTGGGAGATGTGATCACTTCAATTGACGTTGGGGACGGACCGATCGAGGTTGATGTCATATCAAAGTTGTCCGAAGCGCTCAAAAATGCTCAAGCAGGCGATATCGCCACCCTTGAGGTGACCCCGCTGACCAACAACGGACCAGGCACAACCAAAAGTGTTGATGTTGAACTGATTCAGAGTCCTGACGATGCTTCGCGGACGCTCATTGGCTTCAGCGCTCGCGATACAAGAACTGTGCAGTTACCTTTCAATGTCAATTTTGATACCGATGATATTGGTGGCCCTTCGGCGGGCTTGTCGTTCACCGTGGCCCTGATTGACAGTTTGACCAAAGGCGAACTCATCCCTTCTCAAGGGGTGGCAGTGACGGGGACGATTCAAGACGATGGGTCAGTGGGAGCCATTGGTGCTTTGGTGCAAAAATCAATTGCGGTCAAAAAATCTGGAGCCAAAATATTCTTGGTTCCTACTGCGCAAGGTCCCGATGACATAGCTGCTGCTCAAGCCGCAGTGGGCAATGCGGTCAAAATCGTGCCGGTCGCAACACTGGGAGAGGCCTTAGAGGCGCTCGTGAAGTACGGCGGAGAGCCCGGCATCTCGCCAGTCAAGCAGGGGTGAAGTGACAAGCATTTTGGGTAAAACCCCTGATTGCCACCCTTTATCCACAGATATTTCGTACTCTCTCCTAAATGGCTATCTCTTTTTCGCGACCCGACCCCTCGTCGCCAACCGCCGTTGCCGGCGCCACCTTCCCCTCATCTCGCCGTGGTTTTGACCAAAATGAAGTTCGCGACTTTTTGCGGATGGTTTCGGCTGAACTCTCGCGGCAGCAAGAACGCATCACTTTCCTTGAGCGCGAACTACTGAATTCTCAACAAGCCGTACCAGCAACGCCGATCGAACTGAATGAAGAAACGATCACTGAACTTCTGGGCGAAGAAACTGCACGCATTGTTCAGGCCGCTCGCGAAGCAGCCGGCAAGATCAAGGTTCGGTCAGAAGAAACTGCAACGCGACTTGTGCGCGAAGCCACCGATGAGGCCGCTCGAATTCGGGAAGATGCTGAACTTGAAGCAGCTCGTGTTCGACAAGATGCCACGTCAGATGCTGAAGCCGAGATCTTGATGGCTAAGCAACAGGGTCGCGACATGGTGAATGAAGCACGTGCTTATCGCGAACGTGTCTTGGCTGATGTGGCGCGGCGTCGTGAATTGGCACGCGAACAAATTGAAGATTTGATGCACGGCCGTGACCGCATTGTGCAGGTATTTGATCGTGCGCGCATCGCAACCGAAGATGTGTTGCGCGAACTTGATGATGTCGCTGAAGAACCAAGCGAATTTGTCAATCTGGCCCCGACTACTGGCCCGATTCCGATCATTGTTCAGGCCGATGAAATTGAAGCCCGTGAAGCAGTTCGTCCCGCAGTTTCATCAGCGCCGGCCTTTGCTCCGTACGATCAGGACGAAGATGTTGCAGTGATGGCTGCTGAAGTGGTAATCGACCGCTCTGCCTTGATTGAAGATGTTGTCATTACTGAACAGACAGTCACTGAACAAATCATTGTTGAAGAAGTAGTTGTTGACGTTGCAGTAGTCACCGATATTTCAGAGATTGAAGACGATGCCCCCATCGCACCAGTCGTCGAGCTGGTTGTTGAAGCACCCGTTTCGAACGTTGTACCGCTTTTTGCTCGTCAAGAAACACCAGCAGTTGTTGAAAATGCTGTTGATATTGATATTGATAGTGAGCTAGACGATGACGAAGATGATGAGAATGACCCTCCGCTTGTCATCGTTGAACAAAAAGCCAAGGTAGTTGTACCACCAGCCGATGACATCTTCGCCAAGTTGCGCCGTTCTGGTGCCGAGTCGGTTGCCAACGAAATCGCAACGACCCAAGTAAAAAAGACTGAGCCGAAAAAGAAGGCCGTTGACAAAGTCGTTGAACCGATCGTGGAAACCGTTGTGGTACCAGAAGTTGAAGAGGTTGCGATTGCAACTCCCTTTGAACTTCGGGATGCTGCTCTGGCTCCGGTGATTGTTGCAATGTCGCGAAAGTTAAAGCGAGTTCTTGCTGACGAACAAAACGAAGTTCTCGATATTTTGCGTGGGAAACTTTCGGTGAAAACGCTTGACGCAATTGTTGGTCCAAAAGCCGATCATTCGGCGCGCATGATCGAAGCACTTGAGGCTTCATTGAAGGCATCGGCTTTGGCAGGTGCAAAGTCTTTGTCTGATGTGGCCGACAAAGACCTTGAGAAAATGGTCGCCACTCAAATGGCAGCGATTAATGAATACGTCGTTGCAACGGTGGTCGTGCCTTTGCGTGAACGTTTAAGCCGCAGCATTTCACAAGCATCAGGTGATAACGCCGAACTCACGTCGCTTGTTCGTTTGGTTTACCGCGAGTGGAAGAATCAGCATGTTGACACTCAGGTTGACAATATTGCGCAGACTTCGTTTGGTCGCGGTGCCTTTGCTGCGCTGACACCTGGTACGAAAGTTTGCTGGAAGGTTGACCCGAATGGGCCTGCCTGTGCGGACGCGGAAGACAACTCTCTTGCAGGATTTGTAGGTGCCGGTGAGGCTTTTCCCACTGGGCACACTCATGCGCCAGCGCATGCTGGTTGCCGCTGTGCACTTGTTCGGTAACACAACTAGTCTCAGTCTGTGAAACCTTCTTCGGACCTGCCCCGTAGCCCGCGCCGACCAAGAAACCCCAATCGGCCCGCCTGGGTCTCGAAGGGGCGAATTGCCCTCTTTATTGTTGCTGCGCTAGTTCTGATTTTGTTTTTATCGGCGCGCACAGTGGCGAACTTCTACGTCGACTTGTTGTGGTTCCGGTCGGTTGAGCGGGGAAGCGTTTTTTGGACCAGCATTAAATCAAAGGTTTTCCTTGGTGCGGTTTTCAGTGTCGCATTCGCGATTGTCTCGTTCATTAGCTTGACGTTGGCCGAGCGACTATCGCCGAAAGAACTTCCAAGTGGGCCCGAACGCGAAGTGGTTGAGCGGTTCAAAATGATCGTGGGTCGCCGGACGCGTTTATTGCGTATCGCCGTTTCCATTTTGTTCGGATTGTTAGTTGGTCTTCCAGCAATGGCGCAGTGGCAGGACTGGTTGCTGTTCAAAAATTCTCAATCATTCGGAACGAGCGATCCACTATTCGGAGTAGATGTCGGGTTCTATGTATTCCGGCTCCCGTTCTTGACCTTCTTGGTTGATTGGGCATTTGCTGCGGTGGTGATGATCACTCTTCTGACTGTGGTGATGCATTTTTTGAACGGATCTATTCGTGTGCAAACAGCAGGCGATCGAATTTCAAAGGGCGCGCGTATTCACCTGAGTGTTTTGTTTGCGATTCTTGCGGTGGTTAAGGCAGCTGATTATTGGCTACAGCGTTTTGAATTAACTGTTTCGAGTCGAGGTGTTGTGCAAGGAGCGACATACACAGATGTCAATGCTCAACTCCCCGCGATCAATTTGTTGATTTTGGTGAGCTTGCTAGTTGCTGCTCTTTTCCTGGCCGGAATTCGATTTGGTGGATGGCGACTACCGCTTTTGTCAATGGCATTGTGGGCCGTTGTGGCGATAGTCGTCGGCACGGTCTATCCAGCGGTCATTCAGCGTTTTGTCGTGCAACCAAACGTGACGACTCGCGAGTATGACTACATCGGACGCAACGTCACGGCAACACGTGCAGCGATGGGTATCGACAAAGTGGAAACTATTTCACTTGAGTCTGGCACGGTCACTGATGCTGAGGTAGCGCAAGATACCGCACCTTTAGCTGATTCACGGTTGCTTGATGTTTCAGAGATGCGAGATCGTTACTCGCTCGACCAAGGACTCTTTGCGTTCTACTCAATTAACGATCTAGACGTTGATCGATACGAAGTAGATGGTCGTTCACAACAAACAATGGTTGCGGCGCGCGAACTTAACCCAGATGGCATCCCGAATAAAACCTGGGTTTCAAAGCATTTGATTTATACCCATGGTTGCGGAGTGGTTTCGGCAAGTGCATCGCAAATCACTTCCGACGGTCGCCCGATTTATCAAGAAATCGCTGCCGAGAAGCCCCAGCTTTATGTTGGTACTCAGCAGCCTGGTTATGCAATCGTCAATACCAAGCAAGTTGAACAAGCGTGCCCGAACACTGAAGTAACGCCTTACGACGGGTCGGGCGGAATCGCTCTTGATTCGGCAGCAAAGAAACTTGCTTTTGCCATTCACTTCGGTGAGTTCAACTTGTTTGGTTCAAGTTTGATTACTGATGAATCACGTCTCATTGATATTCGCGATGTCAGTGATCGTGTCGCAAAGGTGGCTCCTTTCTTGCACCTTGACGCCGATCCATATCCAGTCGTTGATGGTGGAAAAGTTCTTTGGGTTATTGACGCATTCACAACAACATCGCGCTACCCCTACGCCCAACAAGCAAATACTGACAACCTCACTGCGGGTTCAGGGTTGAAGCACAACTTCAATTACGTCCGCAACAGTGTGAAGGCAGTCGTCAATGCCTATGACGGTTCGGTGGTGTTGTATGCCGTTGATCCGACTGACCCCATTGTGATGGCGTGGTCAAAAGCATTCCCGGGACTCTTCACTTCTGCCGACCAAGTGCCTGCCACTTTGCGAGCTCACTTCCGTTATCCCGAAGATTTGTTCAGGGTACAAACCAATCTCTACGGCCGCTATCAGTTCACTGAGACCGATGCATTCTTTAGTCGTGATTCGGCATGGAGCGTGGCGCAAGCTGCACAACGTGAGCCTGAAGTTGCAGTTTCAACTGCGGGTGATATCACAACAGATGCCACTGCTCCTTCGCAAGCCGACACGGGCAATGTCGCCGACGCGAATGTTGCACGATTTGAGCCCTATTACACGTTGTTCCACAACCCCGACTCGGTGGGCTCAACGGTCGCGCCGACCTTTTCTTTGATCCGCCCATTTGTTCCGTTCTCGTCTGATGACACGCGAAAAGAACTACGTGCGTTCATGGTGGTATCGAGCGATCCCGAAACTTACGGACAATTGAAGGTGTACAAGTACGAGGGAACTTTGCCAGCTGGACCCGCAACGGTTTCGGCAGAGCTCAGCAGTAACCCAAATATCTCGCCAGTGATTACTCTTCTTGACCAGCGTGGTTCGCGTGTCATTCTGGGTCAGTTGCAAGTTGTTCCCGTTGGGAAAGGCCTGATTTGGGTGCAGCCGTTGTATGTGCGTCCTGATGACTCTGGATCAAAACAAGTTTTCGTGCGTCGAGTTTTGGCGTGGTACGACGGTGAAGCAGTTATCGGTGACACATTGACTGAGGCCATTAATCGTTTGTTCCCGAAGGCCAATGTTGACCTTGGTGAAGTTGTTGGTGATTCGGGCAGTTCAGAAACCGACACCGGGACCGATACTGGTACCGACACCGGAACTGATACTGGTACTGGAACCGGAACTGATACTGGTACCGGCTCAACATCAACTGACCCAGCCACACTGCTGGAAGAAGCTCAGACGTTGTTTGACGAAGCAGACTCGGCATTACGTGACGGTGATCTTGGTACCTATCAGAGCAAAGTTGACGAGGCCCAAGACCTCATCGCGAAGGCTTTGGCACAACTCGGTAGCTGAGTTGGTTAGCGCTTTTTGTTGATCAATTCGGCAACTTCGGCCAAGTCTTGGCGGAAGGCAATCTGATAGCGAGCTTGCTCATTGGCTAAACGTACTTGGTCGGCATTAGCAGTATCGGCGCGTTCACCTAAAGCATCAATGTCGCTTGAGAGTTCGCCCAATTGATGCGTGACTTCAGTTCCTATCTGAGTGACGCGCACATTCAGGCTGATGATCTTGCCATCAACTTCTTCAAGACGACGGGATTGTTCAGAGTCGACTGCATTAATTGACGCTAATTCGGCGCGTAACTGAGCAAGTTGCTCGCGTAGTTCGGCAACTTCGGCCGGATCTACCGGTGGAGTTTTTGGTGTGCGCTTGAATAGTCCCATGCGTGATCTACCGTACTTCTCGGCTTGAACTCATCAGGTGATTTTCTCAGGTGAATTTGGCTTCACTGTCTTTTGCAAGCAATGACTAGGACACTGAGTCCCCATGGGAGTGAAATCAATTGCAAAAGTTTTCGCTCGCACCAAGCCAAAAAACCTAATAGTCCGAATAGGCCAGTGGTGTTGTTATCTAAGTCACTTGATGAATCGCTTTTCTCCAACTTTGCTTTGATCCATGCAGGGGGAATGAGAAACGAGTAAGCACCTGTTGATCGGACGATGTCAAGATTGGCTTGTCGAGCAAGATCTTCAAGGTCATGCCGACTAAAGCGGCGGGCACCATGAGTGATGCGATCGTGACTACGGCGCAGTGATCGGACACCGGGTTCCATGAGGCATACGAGTCCACCAGGCTGAACGACTCGGGCCATTTCACGAACTGCTTTTGCGGGATCAATGACTTCGGCGTGGTACAAAACGGTGACGCAAAGCGCGACATCAACACAATCATTGGGGAGATCCATCGCCGCGATATCCCCGTGAATCAACTGAGCCTCGGGATGGGTTTCGCCGTATAGACGTAACGCTTCAGGTTCAGAATCGAGGGCGATCACCGAGCCAAGATCGGACAACCACGCACCAGTTGCACCCGTTCCGCAGCCGGCATCGAGAAAGCGACGGGGACGCGAGCGTCCCACTTCTTGAAGTTCAGTCACTATGAATTGTCGAAGTAGGGATCGTGTGGCGCGGTACCACCAATGAGACTGCTCAACTTCGGCCATGCGGCGGTATTCGTCTGCATCCATTACTGAACTCACCATTTTCGAATGAAACGTCAGTTCTCTCACGATGACGTCATAAAACTCTTACACTAGAGCCCATGGACCGCGTGGACGTCACACCTTCCTCTGCAGTTCAATCCATCGGCACTCAGATACGGGTGTGGCAAATCCCGATTGTTGCTTGGCTGGTGTCGCGAATCATCGGGTGTATCGGTCTTGTGGTGTGGCCCACTGCCGACGGACGTTGGTTTAACAGTTTTGGTTTGACGCATATGGATGGTGGTTGGTACCGCATCATCATGACGATCGGTTATCCAAACGGCCCCTTGCAGGATGTCAGTTCAGCGTGGCCATTTGCGCCGCTATATCCGTTTACAGCGGACCTTCTGACTCGACTGGGGGCACCAGTTGGACCGTCATTGATTTTGGTGTCATGGATGTGCGCCCTTGTTGCTCTTGTAGGAATTTGGGAACTAGCTCGACCTCGTTTCGGTGAAGCGGTTGCGAAATATTCAGTTTGGACTTTGGCACTTCTACCTGGTGCAGTCGGACAAGTGCTGTCCTACAGCGACAGCATGTTCGTCGCGGGTGTGATCTGGCTATTAGTCGTCGTTGATCGAATTGAAACACGAAGACGAGAAGACGGCAAGGCCGACCACTTGTGGTGGTTGGTGGGCTTGTTGTTTTTGGTCGTGAGTTCTAGTCGACCAAATGGCATATTGATTTTGCCAGCAGTGTTGGCAGCAGTATGGGTTGTACAGCGGAGTGTGAAGAACATCGTTATTGCCCTCGCGCCGTCGTTGATTTTCTTAAGCATTTGGATGATTTATTGTGAGAACAAAACGGGCGATGCACTGGCATTTGTTAACTCCAAGAACACGTGGTTAGAAACTACGATTATTGATTTCTTCGCCCATCCATTGGAACGACCAGCAATTGTTTTACACGTGGCAACATTCGCCATTGTTGCGCTGATCGCCCTGCCATCAATGAAGAAGATCCCAAGTTGGTGGCACCTGATTTCATTCGTATTGCTAGTTCCATCGCTCATACTTGGAGTTGAAGGAATGGCCCGCTATATCTCGCTCACTGCGCCGGTATTGATTGCGCTTGCGATTTCACTGGATCGGATGAGCAAGTTGCTACGGACTCTCTTTTTTGTGGCCTCGGCTAGTGCAATGTTGTTTCTGGCGGTCAATGTAGTGAGGTACACGTGGGTGCCCTAAGTCGGTTTGCAGGATTGACGTGTCTGGTGACGGGTGGGCTTGGTTTTATTGGCTCAAATGTGGCTCTTTCGTTAGATCTTGCCCGTATCGATATCGGAGGTTTCAGCGGCGACTACACCAAGGCTCATCAATTACTGAAATGGAATCCACAATTATCGTTCAGCGATGGTGTCGATCAGACTTTGGACTTTTGCCGGAGGCATTCGTGGTACCTCTGATTGATCTATCCCGCCGTTTGATTTCAAACAGTGATTCTTTTCATACCGTTGTTCAAGGAATTTCGACACGTGGAAATGTTCTCTTGGCTCAACAAGCCGAAATGTTTGAGGAAGCTTTTGCCTCA
>CALPPJ020000004.1 GCA_943325425.2 Bifidobacterium breve
CCCTAGTTGTGTTGATGTAATCGGTCCGATCGTCGACCCACAAGGCATGCTATTTTTGCTCACAAAGATTTGATGATTCACTTCGGCTGAAGCACATGCCCTCAAGAAGATCGCCGCCGACTCGGGACTCGTCGCATATCGCTGATTTGCATTGACTTTCAGTACCGGACCCATATTCGGAAGCGGACGATGATTGGGTTCGTGACGATCGGGATAATTGGGGTGTATCGCGTGAGCGTTGTCAGCCGAAATACAGTGCGATCGCGAGAGTGTTTCATGAAACTGAGCGCGACTACCGGAATGCAGTGCTTCAAGTAACCATGCCAGACGAGGACCCGAGGCTCCGTGCGTACTTTCCGAACCAACTTCTTCATGATCAAAAAGAGCAATCACAGAAGTGCTGCCTTCGCCATTGGCGTTAGTGCTCGCTGCAATCAATCCCTCTGTTGCCGCCCAACACGAAATCTGATTATCAAGTCGACCACTTGCCAACAACGAACGATCGGCACCCAATAGCGACGCTGGAGTGAGATCAAAAAGCGCAATGTCCCAAAAAGCAATGTCGCGCACCGAAACCGCAAGACTCGAAGCGATGAACTCAGCGAACTCGCCCGGGCGGAACTGGCCAAGACCCCAGATGGGAGCAAGATGGATCTGCTTATCAAGAATCACACCTCGTTCATTGACGTCTCGATCCAGATGAATTGCTAATTGTGGAATTCGAGCCAAGGCCTGATCAATCCGAATTGTCTTGACAGAGCCGTCTTCGAGCACCACACGACCGGCCAAGCCGAGATCGCGATCTAACCACGAGTTATTCAATATTCCGCCGTACACCTCAACTCCGATTTGCTTCCAATTGAAGGAGCCAAAATCGGGGAGAGGTTTGACCTTAAGGCACGGCGAGTCCGTATGAGCCCCGACTATGCGGAAACGTTGAGTAGGCGAGTCTGACTGGTTCCAAGCCAATAGAAGTCCAGCATCAGCAATAAAGCCTTTAGCTGGCAAACCTTTTTCCACATTCGTAAACGAACATTCAGCGAAACCAGTTGATCGAAGCCGTTGGGCCGAATAGTCAACTGAATGAGCAGGTGAGACCGAAGCATCTAAATGCCGAATGAGACCATTGATTTCTGATTCTTCTCGTGGCAATTTTTCAGACATCGTGATTTCCTTACTCACTTACTTCTGGAATAATCCGATTGGTAGCCCTGAACCACGCAAGTGCGACGTTTCGTTCAACGTCACAATGCTGCGTTCACCGCTACTTGCCGCTGCGATTCTATGAATTGAGGTGTAATTCGGATAGAAGAATCCGCGCTGATTTCCGAGTCCTAAAACATGACAAATGTACGCATTAATGACGCCACCGTGGCAAACAATGGCAACGCGTTGTGAGGCGTGGTTCGCAATGATGTCTTCAATGGAACTAACAGTGCGATTGATGAACTCTGCTTCGGTTTCATCAGCAGAAGTCCACTCACCGCGCAACATTTCCTGCCAACGTGGATCGTTATTAGCTTTGAGTTCTTCAACAGGAACGTAATGGTTGCTGTTTTTGTCGTACTCTGCCACGCCATCAACAGTCGTAATGGAGAGCCCCTGCACCGTCGCTAACGGACTCGCCGTTTGCTGGGCCCGTTGCATCGGACTGGCGTAAATCGCATGGAGTTTTTCAGTCGACAAATACTGAGCCATCAGATCTGCTTGTTTCAGACCTTCACTGGCTAACTCGGGGTCGGCAATACCGCTTTCAAGTTCACGGCGAATCGGAATGGCATGTCGAATCAGTAGTACTTCCATCGCTCATCAGGATACGCGTGCCAAGATGTACTTGTATGGGTCGAAGCGGGGTAATTGAAAGCGTTCGATTTCATGGTTCGTCCGAAATGGGTGCAACGAGTGATTCAGACACTCTCACCCTCGTTTTGATCCACGGCAGTATGGATCGACAGGCGGCCTTTGCTCGCGTTGCTCGCAATCTGGGCAATGATCACCGCGTCATTACATATGATCGACGCGGCTACGGCAAGTCTGTTCATCAGCGGGGCGCATTTTCCATGACCGAACACATCGAAGATTTACACGAAGTTATTCAGTTCGACGAAGTTGATAACCCGATTGTTTTGGTCGGCCACAGTTTTGGTGGGGCAGTCGCATTGGCCTTCGCCCAGCGGTTTCCGGATCAGGTTGCGGGGCTAGTGGTCTATGAGAGTCCGATGAGTTGGGAACCTTGGTGGCCAAAAGATTCAGGTGGCAGTGCTGCAGTAGCTATCGCTCACGAACCAGAAGAGGCCGCCGAAACCTTTATGCGGCGATTCATCGGTCATCGCCGTTGGGAAGCACTACCAGAGTTCACTCGGCAACAAAGGAGGTCAGAAGGCGCAGCACTCGTGGGCGAACTCGGTGATATTCGTCGCCACAAACCTTGGGATCTTGACCAAGTACGCGGTCCACTGATGGCGGGTTACGGATCTCTTTCCAAACCGCATCTTCAAACCAGCGCCGAACTACTGGGTCAACAACCAGATTGTCGCGCGGTCATGATTGAAGGCGCTCACCACAACGCTCACTCAGGCTCGCCTGATGAGTTCGTCGATTTACTCGTACGACCGCTGATTCAACGCGTTGCTCAGGGGACCTGGTCCTGAAGATCGAATTTGAGATCAATTCCAAGAACCTTGCATTCAACTTTGCCAAGGGAAGTTTCAGCATTGGCCTTTGCATTGTCAACGCAATCTGAAATCTCTGCTCGCTGACTGTAAATCAGTACTCCCAATGCGAGGGCAACAATCAAAACAATTGAACGCACAATCGCGCTCACCGCGAACTTGAAAATAATGAGACCAATCACAATTGGTAGAAACGCGCCAAATGTCGTGAGGTTCTTGAGTTGGCCGTCATCAAAGGCCCATGTAGCAATCGAAACAAAACTGGTCACGGCAGAAGACGTCATACGTTCAGACTATGCAACTCATTGCCCCAGCGTCAGGTATACCAACTCATTCAGCGATACTCTGACGATATGTCAAGTACCACTCCACAACCTCACAATCCCATTAGCTTGACGCCACAGGGGCCGCCGACAACGGTCATTCCGCTGGAGGATCCAGCGATTCGCCATGAATTGTCGCAAGCGCTCTCAGCTGCTGTTGAATCTCGCCGCGAAGCTCTCGCCGTCGTCGTCAGTCACCATCCTCGCTCGTTATTGGCTTGGGCCAATATCGGCGACTTCGGTCGGGACAATCTCGAGCGTTACGCCTATTACCGCATCGGTTACCACCGAGGTCTCGATACCTTGCGTCAAAACGGTTGGCGAGGTTCTGGGTATGTGAGATGGAATCAAGAATCCAATCATGGTTTCTTGCGATGTCTCCTTGGCTTACACAAAATGGCTGAGGCGATAGGCGAAAGCGATGAAGCCGAAAGATGCCACCTTTTCCTATTGCAACTAGATCCTTCAGGAATTCCCAACGATGAATTCCCGGCAACTCAGTCATAGCTTTTCCATAACCGAAGTTCGTGGTTATGTTTTGGCCGGTGGGCAAAGTCGGCGTATGGGTACCGACAAAGCTCTGATTCCAGTCAACGGCCAAACTGCAGTTGAACGACAGTGTCGCTTACTTGAACCCTTATGCCCGCAAGGTGTCTTTGTTGCCGGCGCCAGATTTGCACCAGCAACAAACTTTCCATGGCATGTCATTCAAGATCCGATTCCTGACTCTGGTCCGATCACCGGCATTTTGTCCGCTTTACGCCACGCTCAACGGGGGATAGCGCTCATTGTTGCGGTTGACCTATGGTCGCTGACTCCAGACACCATTGCGGCTGTAGTACAAGCCATGACCAGTCAGAGTGGTCCCGATCAGGGCGGTGTCGAGGAAAATGAGTTTGATCTGAGTTACACCCACAGTGCGGCGGATCCAAGCTCAATGGGGGTCCAACCTTTGTGCGCGGCATGGCGAGTTGAGACATCGTTGCCGATTATTTCTGAACAGTTCGATCTAGGCGAACGTTCTGTCATGCGCGCGTGGAGCGATTTACATCGGCACCCGGTATCGGTGCCCGAGTCGCATATCGCCAACATCAACACCCCGTCCGACATGGAGAATTTTCGACAGGTCAAGGGCTAGTTTGGGAATATGTCTTCGCAGTATTCAGAAATCTCAGTCTCCGATTTTGCCGAAATTTTCTCACAAGCAGATTCAGTCTTTCTGATAGACGTCCGCGAGACCGATGAATACATTGACGGCCACGTGCCGGGAGCAATTCATATTCCTCTCAACGAAGTACCGCAACGCGTCGAGGAGTTTCGCAACCCGCAAGGGGGAGTTACCTACGTGATCTGTAAGGCGGGTGGTCGAAGCGCCAATGCGTGTGAATACCTCTCTCAGCACTCCATACAGTTGATCAACATTGCTGGAGGCACCATGGGTTGGATCATGCAAGGTCATGCTGTCGTCGAAGGAAGTCAACCTAGTGAGTGATGCGTTGCCAGTACCTTTTGAATGGATTGATAATGACCACGATCTAGATCTCTTGCTTGATCGTTTGCAATCACAAGAACGCATCGCTCTCGACACCGAGTTTCATCGTGAGAAGACTTACTTTCCACGATTGGCCCTGATTCAATTGGCGTGGTCGGACGGAATCGCCATCGTCGACCCGTTGTCTTGCGACGCTTCCAAGTTAAGGCGTATTTTCGGTCCGCAACATCTCATCATCTTGCACGCAGCCCAGCAAGACCTTGATGTCATGACTCACGCAATGGGCACTGTTCCCGAAAGAATTTTTGATACACAAATCGCTGCTGGTTTTCTGGGTTATTCAACGCCCTCCCTCGCATCTCTGGTGAATTCAGAACTCAAATTGGTATTGCCGAAAGGTGACCGTTTGACCGACTGGCTCCGACGCCCTCTCACCGACGGGCAAAAGTCATATGCCGCTTCAGATGTTGAGCACCTGTTGGAAATTCATGATTTGCTCACCGCGAAACTTGAAGAACGCCAGCGCTTATCTTGGGCGACTGACGCGTGCGAAGAATTGCGTCAGCGCAAAGTAGGTCCGGGCAATCCGGCTGATGCGTGGCAAAAACAAAAAGATGTTCGTGCTCTCAAACCTCGTACTCGAGGAGTCTTAGCCGCACTAGCCGAATGGCGCGAACGCCGGGCCATGGCGAGCGATATTCCGCCGCGACAAGTCCTTCCCGACTTAGCACTTCAAGGAATCTCGCAACGTGAACCTGCCAACCTCGCTGATCTTGCGCAGGCTCGGGGCGTGGATGATCGCCATACGCGAGGATCCATTGGGCAAGAGATCCTGGCCGCAGTCGCCCGCGGAAAAGAGAATCCCATTGAAAACTCGGTCACCGAAGGGGAAGATGTTGAGCGACACCTCCGACCCGCGATCACGTTGATTTCGGCATGGATTAGCGAAGTGGCCCGTCTAGAGCATGTCGACACTGCGTTGCTCGCTACTCGCAACGACATCGTGGCGTTCCTGCGCAAAGATGCCGATGCCCGACTCGGAGACGGCTGGCGTCACGACCTCATCGGAGACCAACTTGACGACCTTCTCCAGGGTCGTGCGGGGCTGTCCTTCGATGGCAAGGGTGGACTCAAGATGATTGCAGCTTCGAATGCGATCTAGTTGCTAACCCCACAAATCGGTACGAAAACCAATAAAACGCTCTTTTCAGGGCGCCATTGATACTCACGGCACACTGAAAAATCATGAAACAGCCTGAAGTTCCCACAAATAGAGGTCAATTGGTTCTACACTCGTGAACGCCCTGTTGTGTGAGCAATCACCTGACTTGGCCGATTTTGAGTCGGTGCGTCCTGTTTTCAGGCCAGTGCCACCCGAATTCGTAACCATCGCCTACCCCTCTCACAAGTTCGGAGCCCTGCCGTGAAAAAGGGTCGTCATCGTCGTTTCGAAGAAGCGAGAAAATTGAAGCAAGCAGGCCCCAGCGCCTTTGACCTCGGCCTTGGTGGTGGAGAGTCGCAACCGCGTTCTCAAGATGATGAGTACGCAGCCTTAGCCGAAAAGTACGGAGTCGTGTTTGACGATGAAGACGAGATTGAGGCTGAGGACGAGGACGACGACCTGGCTTAAGCCGGTTGTCCACAACTGATATGTATACACAACTACGTAATGTCGCGTTAGTCGCGCACGTTGACCATGGAAAAACAACTCTTGTGGACGCTCTTTTGCGTGCCACCGGAACGTTCGCGGCCCACCAAGCGGTGGTCGATCGTGTCATGGACTCCAATGACCAAGAACGTGAGCGAGGCATCACCATTTTGGCTAAAGCTGCCTCGGTGATCTACAAGGACACCAAGATCAACTTGGTGGACACTCCTGGTCACGCCGACTTTGGTGGGGAAGTAGAGCGAGCCCTCACCATGGTTGACGGCATTTTGCTCCTGGTCGACGCTGCCGAAGGTCCGCTTCCGCAGACGCGCTATGTGCTGCAGAAGGCACTGTCGCTCAATCTTCCGGCCATTGTTGTCATCAACAAAGTTGACCGTGGAGATGCTCGAGCCGAAGAAGTACTCGACGAGGTGTACCAGTTGTTCATCGACCTCGAGGCCGACGACCACCATATTGACTTCTCAGTTATTTCGGCCGTTGCTCGTGAAGGCCGCACCATGGTCGGTCTCGGAATGCCTGCAGCTGACGCCGATCTTTCATCTTTGCTCGACACCATTCTCGAACGAATTCCCGCTCCAGGCGGAGACGCAAGCGCTCCTCTCCAGGCTCTTGTGACCAACCTTGACGCGTCTGAATATCTCGGACGTTTGGCAATCGGCCGCGTGTACCAAGGCGTCATGCGTAAAGGCGAGAACGTGGCGTTGCTCGAAGAAGAGTTCGCCGAAGGACAACCGCCTTTGAAGCGTCGTTTATCGCAGTTGATGGCCTACATGGGCGTCAGTCGCGTTGAAGTCGATGAGTTACGTGCGGGCGACCTCTTTGTAGTTGCCGGTTTCCCCGAAGTTGAAATCGGCGACACGATTGCTTCTGCTGAAACTCCGGTAGCTCTTCCACGACTCACCGTTGACGAACCCGTGCTACGTATGACCTTCGGTGTCAACACTTCGCCATTCGCCGGACGTGACGGTAAATACCTCACGAGTCGCCACTTGATTGATCGTTTGAAGAAAGAGATTCTCGGAAACGTATCAATCAAACTGCACGAGACTGACTCTGCCGACGTGATGGAGGTCGCTGGACGTGGCGAACTGCAGTTGGCTGTTTTGATTGAGGGAATGCGACGCGAAGGTTTTGAACTTCAAGTCAGCCGACCCGAAGTTATTACCAAAGAAGTCAATGGCAAAAAGTTTGAACCTCTCGAACGAGGTGTTTGTGACGTTCCCGACGAATACGTGGGCGCTGTTACCCAAGCTTTGGCTCCTCGTAAAGGCCGAGTCACCGACCTGCGTTCAGGAGATCCAGGCCGTTCAGTCATTACCTTTGAGTGTCCAAGTCGCGGTCTCATTGGTTTCCGTTCACTCTTGATGACCACAACCCGCGGAACTGCGATGTTGCATCAAAACCACGCTGGTTGGATGCCTTGGTGCGGCGAACTTCCTCATCGCCTAGGCGGAGCAATGATCGCCGACCGCGAAGGCATGATCACTGCTTATGCGTTAGACAACCTTCAGCTTCGTGGTGAGCTCTTCGTTGAGCCCGGCGAAAAGACGTACGAGGGAATGGTTGTTGGTGAAAGCGCCCGTGGCGACGAGATGGTCGTGAACGCAGTTCGTGCTAAAGAAAAGAACAACATTCGTACGCACAGCCATGATGACGGTGTGAAGCTTGCAGCACCGCGCATTCACACGCTTGAAACAGCAATTGAATGGATCGCCGACGACGAACTTGTTGAAGTTACGCCAAAGGCCATTCGTGTTCGTAAGCGTTATTTGAACCCCGAAGATCGCAAGAAAGCCTTCAAGAAGGCTAACTAGTTAGCCAACTAGTTATTTGCTCTTCTTCACCGTCAACACGGGGTGGGGAAGAGCAACTGCAGTTGGGCGCTCAAGTGCTTCAACCAAAAGTTCGTACACCTTTGCACCAACAGACTCAATGATCTCTTCTTTGAGGTACTTGTAGACCGGTTCTTTACCAACGAACGCATCAGAGTTATCGGTACACCACCAATGTAGATCGGTGCCGCCGTCGCCCCAGTCGCGTCGCTTCCATTCACGTACAACTGTGTTCACCCAACCGTTGGTGTCGGTGTGATACTCAAGACGTAGTGGAAGCTGCCAACACACGTTGGGCTTCCAGTCGAGTGGGCGTTCGTTAGCTTCAGTGGCAGCGATGTGGAAAGCACATCCGGCTCCACCTTCAAAACCAGGACGATTTAAGAAAATGCAGGCTCCGTCAACTCGGCGAGTCATCGTGTCGCCTTCCTTATTCTTTTTGAGGAAACCCTTTTTCTTAGCTTTGTCTTTGAACTGCCAGTTCTTGTCAGTCAGACGCACAACGGCTTTAACCACATTTGACACATCATCTTCATCAACAAAGTGCGCGCCTTCTGAACAGCATCCCTGATTCAGTTCAGGAGTTGGCTTATCCAAGATGCCTTGACAACCTTCACCGAAAATGCACTTCCAAGATGATCGCATGAAAGTCGCATCAAAAATCCATGAACGTTGTTCTTTCGGATCTTCGAACGACAGCATCTCATGCAAATCCTCATGGCGACCCGATAAGCCGGTTACTGGGATCGGCTTACGCTTGGTGGCACCACCGGATTTCGAGGACTTTGATGTAGATGAGTTGGTCACACGAATAGGTTATGGCAATAACCCTTAATCCCACGATGAACGTTGGGTATCATTTCGGTGTCATGTCTCCGCAAACACCACGCACCGCCAACGAACTGCGCACTGCCTTCACCCAGTTTTTCGCTGATCGTCAACACACTCCTGTCGCTTCAGCGAGCCTCATCCCTCACGACCCCACCGTTCTTTTCACGGTGGCTGGCATGGTGCCCTTTAAGCCCTACTTCGTTGGTGATGAGGTTCCCCCTTACAGCAGAGCGGCAACAGTTCAGAAATGCGCGCGAGCTGGTGGCAAACACAACGACCTTGACGATGTCGGTCGCACCAAGAGGCACTTGGTGTTCTTCGAAATGTTGGGCAACTTCTCCTTCGGTGACTATTTCAAAGAATCAGCAATTCCCTGGAGTTGGGAATTCGTCACCGAGAATCTTGGGTTTGATGGAGACCGCATCTGGGTAACTGTTCACACCAGCGACGATGAAGCCGAAGCAATGTGGCATGAGCAAGTTGGTGTGCCCATGAATCGCATTCAGCGCTTGGGCGATAAAGACAACTTCTGGCAAATGGGCGACACTGGCCCCTGCGGTCCATGTTCAGAATTGCACATCGATCGCGGTCCCGAATTCGGTCCCGACGGCGGACCGCTTAATGATCCACACGGCGATCGCTTCATGGAGTTCTGGAACTTAGTTTTCATGCAGTACAACCAGGCCCCTGATGGCTCACGAACACCACTTCCGAAGCCCTCAATCGATACTGGTGCAGGATTGGAGCGCATCTTGGCATTGGTTCAAGGAAAAGACAGCGTGTGGGAGACCGACGCGATTTTCCCCATTGTTGAAGCCGCTCAATCAGTCACAGGAGCAACGTACAAGGTGGGCGACTACGAAGATCGCTCCAGTTTCTCACTCAGAGTTTTAGCCGAGCATGCCCGTTCCAGCACGATGTTGGTCGGTGATGGGGTGTTCCCATCAAACGAAGGACGCGGTTACGTACTTCGTCGCATTATTCGTCGCGCTGTGCGCCACGCCTATTTGCTCGGCACCGAAAAACTGGTGATGCCTTCACTCGTTGAAACGGCCATCGCCACGATGGGTCAGGCATACCCCGATGTCATCGCGCAGAAGGACTTCATCCTCGGAGTATTGACAAAAGAGGAAGAGCGCTTCCGACAGACGCTCAAAACCGGACTCACAATTCTGGAAGACGAATTGCAATCAGCGGCCAAAAGCAACAAGGTGTTATCTGGCTCAGCTGCTTTCCTATTGCACGATACCTACGGCTTTCCCCTTGAGGTCACCGAGGAAATCGTGAGTGAACGCGACCTGTCGGTCGATATCGACGGATTTAACACCGAGATGGATCAGCAGCGGCAACGAGCCAAGGCGGCGCGTAAAGGTGGCGAGGTAGATTCACATCGTCACGATTTGTACCGAGAAGTCATGGAACAATTTGGTACGACCGAATTTGTTGGTTATGAACTTGATTCATGCGAATCCAAAGTTTTAGCGATTGTTCCCGATGATGATGGAACCTTTGACTTGTTCCTTGATCGCACCCCGTTCTATGCCGAAAGCGGAGGACAGGTGGGAGATACTGGTGTCATATACGCCGGGAATAATCGGTACGAGGTTCTCAATACGACTTTTGCTTTGCCCGGACTGCGACGTCACCAGTGTCGCGTTGTCACTGGCAGTTTGATTGTTAATCAATCTGTGACCGCCGAGATTGATTCTCAGCGTCGACTTGCTATTCGTCGCCATCACACTGCCACTCATATTTTGCATTGGGCATTGCGACAAGTACTTGGCGAGCATGTCAAACAAGCCGGTTCCCTCGTTGATGACGAGCGCCTGCGATTTGACTTCAGTCACTATGACGCAGTTTCAGAAGATGAACTTTTACGCATTGAAGAGCTCGCCAACACTTTGACGTTGTCGAATGAGGTAGTTGACTCATCGGAGTCATCAAAAGACGAGGCGTTAGCCAAGGGAGCGATCGCTTTCTTCGGCGATAAGTACGGCGATCGAGTTCGTGTTCTTTCGGCGGGACCTTCGGTTGAACTTTGTGGTGGCACCCATGTTTCGGCAACTGGTGATATCGGAATCATCAAAGTCATATCTGAAGGATCGGTAGGTGCCAACCTTCGCCGTATTGAAGCCGTTGCCGGAACTCGCACTTTGAATTTGCTGCAGCAAGACCGACGAGTCATTACTGATGTTGCTCGATTAGTCGGCGCTGGTCCTGATGACTTAATGATCGGTGTTCAACGCAAGGTGGACGACATCAAGGGTCTTCAAGACGAGAACAAAACGTTACGCGCCCGTCTGGCCGCCACTGCAGCATCGGTGCTTGCTGCTGAAGCAGTCGACGGAATAGTGGTCGCTCAAGTCGATGATCTGACTCCAGGGGATTTGCGTGACTTAACGGTTGCGGTGCGTCAACAGTCTGGTATTCATACCGTTGTCCTGATTGGCGTGTCACCAGGAGGCGGAGTGTCACTCGTCGGTGCCGTTGATGCTGCGAGTGGTAAGAATGCTGCTCAACTGATTACTTCAGCCGCCAAGGCTGTCGGTGGCGGCGGCGGCGGTAAGGGCGATATCGCGACTGCTGGTGGCAAGAACCCGGCTGGCATTCCTGAAGCACTTCGTTTAGCGCAGGAGGCGGCTCGCAGCTAATGCGTGCAATCGGACTCGACCTCGGTTCAAAGCGCATCGGCGTAGCAGTCAGTGATTTCTCTGGGACGATTGCCAGTCCACATTCGGTCATTCATCGCAGTAAATCGGTACGACTTGATCACCAAAAAATTCTTGACCTAGTCATTGAAGAAGAGGCCGAGATTGTGGTCGTTGGTTTGCCACTTTTGATGTCCGGTGGTCACGGTCCAGCAGCAAAGGCCGCCACCACTGAGGCTCGGCGACTCAGTACGGTTCTTTCTGTGCCAGTTGAGATGTTTGATGAACGTATGACCACGGTTGCTGCCGATCGTGCTCTGAAAGAGGCCGATCTCAGCGCGACTGCTCGTCGACAGTTTGTTGACAAGGTGGCAGCGGCGATCATGTTGCAAGCGTGGCTTGAAAGACGTCGTTCGTCATGAGCAATAAAGCCAATAACGAAGATGATCTTGAGATTGATCCGTATCAAGTACTTCCAGATGTTCACATTCAAAAAATGGTAAGTCGCAAGATTGTTAATCGGATCGCTCTCGTTGTTGTCTCAGTTCTCGCGATCGTGTCAGTTATTTACGGTGGATATCAGTTTTGGTATTTGCGCCAAGTGAATCCGCCAGGCGATCCTGGAGCAGCAGAGATTTTCACGGTGACCGAATCTGATGATTTGATTGCGATCAGCAAACGTCTCGAACAAGAGGGTTTCATTGTTAACGACTCGGTTTTTCGTTCGTACGTCTCGTCTAAGGGTGGCCTAGACATATCTGCGGGCTTTTTCACTTTGAAGCCGCGAGACCACGTTGGCAATATTTTGCGGGTTTTGCGCACGCCACCGAACGAGACATTAACCAAAGTGACTTTTCCTGAAGGCTTCACCCTGGAGCAAATGGCGGAGCGACTCGGTGAGGAAATTAAGTCTGTCACCGAAAGTGATTTTCTCACCAAGACCGGAGGCACTGCCACCGAGATTTCTGCTGTCCGCTCGTTATATCAACCCGAATCGGTCACAACGCTGGAAGGATTACTTTTCCCTGATACTTATCTAGTGAGTGGTGACGAAACCGCAACTCAAGTTGCTCAACAAATGCTCAAGTTAATGGAGCGGGTCGGGCGTCAAGAAGGTCTGGATGATTCGTTGATTTCAGTCGGATTAACTCCGTACGAGGTTTTGACGATTGCTTCAATTATTGAGCGCGAAGCAAAAGTTCCCGAGGATCGCGCAAAAATATCGAGGGTGATTTACAACCGACTGACGATCGGTATGCCACTTGAAATAGATGCCACCTTGTTTTATCAACAAGATCCTGACTTGCCTTTCCTCGAACTTAAGGCCTTAGATAGTCCCTACAACTCGTACCTCTACACTGGCCTGCCCCCGACTCCGATCTCTAATCCCGGAAGAGCAGCAATTAACGCCGCATTAAATCCAGCACCTAATCCGTCGGCCGGCGACCCAATCTGCCGCGAAATCACCGATGGTTCACCGTGTTTGTATCTCTATTATGTGTTGTACGACAAAGATGGTCATCACAAATTCGCTTCAACTTTGGCGCAACATCAAGCCAATGTGCAAGCAGCGATCATCGCAGGAGTGCTCTGATATGACCCACGATTTACAAGCGGCAATGGCAAGTACTCCACATCGCATCACGGCAAGTACATCAGTTGCAGCAGTCATCGGTGACCCAGTCAAACATAGTTTGTCACCTGTTATCCATAATGTCGGTTTTCAATCACTAGGAATTGATTGGGTTTATGTGGCCTTTGAGGTAAAGGCCGGTCAAGCGCGAGCTGCTCTCGATGCAATGCGCACTTTCGGCTTACGTGGTCTTTCCGTGACGATGCCGCATAAATCAGATGTCGCTCATTTGGTTGACACGGTGAGTATTGCGGCGCAAGCGCTTCAGAGTGTGAACACCGTAGAAGTCGCACCGAACGGGCTCTTAGTAGGGCACAGCACCGATGGCGACGGACTCGTTGCCAGCCTGTCGGCCCAAGGTGTTGATGTCACTGGTAAAAGTCTTTTGATTCTTGGAGCGGGGGGAGCAGCACGCTCGGTGATCGATGCCATGTATCGCCATCGCTGTCACAACATTGTCATTGCTAATCGCTCTCTAGCGAGTGCTCAATCAGCAGAAGTACTTGCCCCCGAGATCAGTCGATCAATTGCCCTGAACGACTCCGCTGCTCTACGTGCTGCCGCTTCCTCGGTTGACGTCGTGATTAATGCCACCAGCATCGGCATGAACAAGGACTCGATCCATTCATCGGAAAGTCCTCTTTCGGCTGATCTCATCACGCCACGGCACACTGTGGTTGATTTGGTGTATCACCCCATTCAGACCGAACTTCTCCGCAACGCTCACGATCGAGGTGCCCAAACCATCGACGGTCTCGGCATGCTCGTGCACCAGGCGGCCCTGCAACAACAGATTTGGACGGGTTTCATGCCCAATGTGTCCGATATGTACCGAGCTGCATTACAGGCTCTTTCTTAAGTCAGCGGTAACCTTTCCTCAATGTTGCGCTACCTCACCGCCGGCGAATCCCATGGTCAAGCCTTAGTTGTCATTGTTGAAGGTCTCCCCGCAGGATTGCCCATCACCGTCGAAGATATTCAAATCGAACTCTCCCGTCGCCGTCTCGGATATGGACGAGGACCGCGCCAACGATTTGAACAAGATGAGGTGACCCTTGTTGGCGGTGTTCGCCACGGCCGCACCCTCGGTTCGCCAGTCGCCATTGAGATTAAAAACAGTGAGTGGTTTCGCTCTGATAAGTGGCACAAGGAAATGGATCCCGCCCCAGGGGCCACTGCTGATCCATTGACCAAAGTCCGACCCGGTCACGCCGATCTAGCAGGTATGCAAAAGTACGGCTTCACAGACGCTCGCGATGTCCTAGAACGCGCGAGCGCCCGCGAAACTGCTGCTCGAGTTGCCGCTGGAGCGTTGGCGAAAGCACTACTTCGAACGATTGGTATTGAGGTCATCTCACACGTCATCGCGATGGGACCAGCTAAATCTGACGGTACCGCGCGACCGTTGCCATCTGATCTGGCGCAAGTTGACGATTCGCCCGTTCGTAGTTTTGACGTTGAAGCCGGTGAACGAATGGTCACCGAAATTGAACAAGCAGCCAAAGAAGGAGATTCTCTTGGCGGAATTGTTGAAGTACTCGCTTACGGTGTTCCCGTCGGACTTGGTTCGCACGTTCACTGGGACCGCAAAATTGATGCATTACTCGCTCAGGCCATCATGAGCATTCAAGCCGTCAAGGGCGTAGAAATTGGCGATGGTTTTGAAGTTGCCTCGAGGCGGGGCAGTGTTGGCCATGATCCGATTCATTGGGACGCCGAAAATGAGCGTTTTGCCCGCACCGGAACTCTTGCCGGCGGAACCGAAGGTGGCATTACAACTGGTGAACTTTTAGTCGTGCGTGCTGCGATGAAGCCACTCGCCACTCTCAATCGACCAACATTGCCAACTGTTGACGTCATCACGAAAGAATCCGGTGTTTCATTTAAAGAGCGCACCGATGTCACTGCTGTGCCGGCGATGGGTGTTGTTGCCGAAACAATGGTGGCGCTTGTACTAGCAGCCGAAGCACAACGTAAGTTCGGCGGAGATTCGGTGACTGAGTTTGTCCGCAACGCGTCGACTGCAACCCAGCCTTTATGAATCAACCCCGTTCATCAACTCCTCACGTTGTATTGGTGGGACTGATGGGCACGGGAAAAAGCACCGTAGGAAGACGACTCGCTCACAAACTGGGCTGGGAGTTTCTCGATACTGATGACGAAATCAACCGTGTCACCGGGCAGACGGTTCGCCAGATTTTTGAATCCGAGGGTGAAGAGGTTTTCCGTCAACTTGAGCACGAAGCTCTCGTTTCGGCCCTACAGCATTCCAGTCCCCACATCATCGCAGGCGCAGGTGGCGTCATTTTGCGGGCCGACAACCGCGAACTATTGCAAACTGCCAAACATGTTGTCTGGCTCAACGCGCCACTTCATGTCCTTGTAGAAAGAATCGGACAACGAGCGGTGAAGGGCGATGGTCATCGTCCCCTCATTGATGGCGACCCTGCCGCAAGGTTGGAAAAGTTATATGCCGACAGAGAATCTTTGTATCGCGATGTGTCATCTGTTGAGATTGATGTTGAGGGACTGCAGATTCCTGAAGTCATTGACCAGATATTGGCCACGACGGGTTTGGAGGCAAAATTATGACGACTCATCGCATTGATGTCCGTATTCCTGGACGCGAATATCCCGTTCTTATTGGACACGGAGTGTCTCAGGAGATCGGTCAATGGCTTCCCACAACGGCTCGTCGAGCAATTGTGGTGACGCAAAAAGAGATTCCAGTTTCTCTTGATCTTCCGATTGAGTCAAAGGTTGTCACCATCGCCCAAGGAGAAAATGCGAAGTCGTTGTTGACGATCGAGAGTCTGTGTC
>CALPPJ020000005.1 GCA_943325425.2 Bifidobacterium breve
CATACTGAACCTATGGGATTTCACCACGTTGCTATGGCCATTCACGATGTCCAAGCCAATTACGACTTCTACACCCAAGTCATGGGTTTTGAATTGGTTAAGACCGTCACGGCCCCCACACCCGAAGGTGGTTTCAGCAAACACTTCTTCTACTCAACGGGCAAGAACGAAGCCGGCGAACAAGGCATGATTGCCTTCTGGAATATTCACGTAGAAAGCCTTGAAGGATTCGAAACAAATCTCAACAAAGCAGCGGGCTTACCGTGGTGGGCCAATCACTTCGCCTTTGATTCACCCAACGCCGAACACCTCGAAGAGCGTCGCGAAAATTGGCGCGCCCATGGACATACCGTTCTTGAAGTTGATCACGAATTTTGTCGCTCGATTTACATTCGTGATCCCGAAGGCAACACTGTTGAATTCTGCTTAAACCTGCGCGAGTTCACCGAAGAAGAAAAGCTTCACGCAATGGAACTTTTGCTTGATCCGAATCCGCCGATGGAAAAGCAGTTCGGCGCAAAGATTTGGCAGCCTGAAGGTGACGCACTCGTCATCCCGGCTGGTTGACCACAACGCAAATTTCTAGTCGTGTTCGCTATACGGCGAATCGGCCTGGAAGTTTTTCGCCATATTTCGGAACTTGGTGAACTCGCCAAAGAAGGCCAATTTCACAAGACCAGTTGGGCCCGCACGGTGCTTACCGATGATTACTTCGGCGACACCCTTTTCAGCGTTTTCTGAACTCTCGCCTTTTTCATTGCGATACATCTCTGGTCGGTGTAAGAACATCACGATGTCGGCGTCTTGTTCGAGCGAACCAGATTCACGTAAGTCTGACAACTGCGGTCGCTTATCTTGGCGCTCTTCAAGTCGACGACTGAGCTGACTCAGTGCAATCACCGGCACTTCAAGTTCACGCGCCAAAATTTTGAGGTTACGACTGATCTCACTTACTTCAAGTTGACGACTTTCACTGTTATTGCCGCTCATCAATTGCAAATAGTCAATCACGATGAGACCTAAGCCGTTGTATTTCGCTTTGAGTCGCCGAGCTTTTGCACGAATTTCCATCACGGTCACACTGGCGTTGTCATCAAGGAACAACAAACGATTATCGAGTCGACCAACGGCGAGGTTGATTTTGCTCCATTCGGGTTCGCTGATATTTCCCGTTCGTAATCGCTTTGAATCAACTTCGGCTTCGCTTGACAAAAAGCGCATCGTTAATTCGGTGTGGCTCATTTCGAGTGAGAAAACCAACACCGGCAAATTGGATGTTTGCGCCACGTTGCTGGCAACGTTGAGCGCAAAGGCCGTCTTACCCATGGCGGGGCGAGCACCGATAATGACCAGTGACGCCGGTTGAAGACCAAGAATGATTTCGTCGAGATCGGTGAATCCGGTCGGGACACCCGTCAATGACACTTTGCTCTCAAAACGCTTCTCAAGTTCTTCAGTTGCCAGGCTCAACAGACCGTTGATCTGTCGCGTTGAATCAATAACGCGTTCTTCGGCAACGGCAAAAACGCGTGACTCAGCTTCGTCAAGCGCCTTGGCGACATCATCGGGTTCGGTGTACGCAATCTCGGCGATTTCGCTGGCGACACCAATGAGTCGGCGTAAGGCCGCGGTGTCCATAACGATCTTTGAGTAGCGACCAACGTTGCCAATGACTGGCGTTGAGTTTTGCAACTGCAACAAAAAGTCGAGGCCACCAATTTCTTCAAGCAAGCCAATACGACGAAGTTCATCGGCCACGGTGACGGGGTCGATGGGATCACCACCGGCCAACAAAGCCCGCATTGCGTCAAAGATGTGTTGGTGACCCGGCTTGTAGAAATGTTCAACGTGAACGCCTGCTTCAGAAACGGTGTTCACTGCTTCGCGTGATAACAACATGGCGCCAAGCAACGACTCCTCGGCACTGAGGTTGTGCGGGGGAACGCGGTTCATCACCGGTCGAGGCGCGTTGTCACGCTGGTTCTTGCTGCCCCAACTGGAACCGCCGCCTGAATTACCCGATGAAAAATTAGTCATTACCTCTACCTTGACCTATGCACCCTGTTGATCGCTAGGGGTACAACCCTGTGAATTACTTGTGGACAACTTTCCGATTCTGGGGATAACCCCGTCTCGGGATGAAGCAGGACCCGGACCAGTTGGCCCGGGTCCTGCTCACATCATGAATTGTTCGATGTTGTGGTGCGGACCAAGTCCGCGATCATCACTTAGCGACGACGTTGATATTGATACCGAACTGCACATCGTTATGCAATTTGGCGGTGACGCTGTATTCGCCCACGGTCTTGATGTGGTCGGGAACCGACAACTTCTTGCGATCGAGTTCGATACCGGTCTGAGCCTGAACCGCCGAGACGACGTCGGCTGCAGTGACCGAGCCGAACAAACGGCCTTCGGTTCCGGCGGCCTTGGCCTTGATCTCGATGAGTTTGGCAACCAAAGTCGAAGCAATGGTTTGAGCTGATTCGCGGTCAGCGGCGTCACGCAGGTCGCGACGACGGCGCATCGAGGCTGCCTGAGAAACTGCACCGTCGGAGGCATTAATGCCAAGTCCGCGAGGCAACAAGTAGTTGCGGCCATGGCCCTTGGTGACTTCAACGATGTCACCGCGCTTGCCTAAGCCGTTGATGTCAGAACGCAAAATGATCTTCATGATCAGCCCTCCTCATTGGTTTCGATCTCGTCTGCTGCCTCAAACTCGATACCGGTATCGACATCATCGATCACGGCGTCAATGTTCTTGTCTTCGACCTGGTCGACGGCTCCTTCAGAACCGCGAGGACCACGCGGTCCACGAGGACCACGACCAACCGAAGCGACGCGCTTGGTGTACGGCAACAAGGCCATTTCGCGAGCGTTCTTTATGGCGGTTGCCACTTCACGCTGCTGCTGCACCGTTGCACCGTTCAAGCGCTGACCGCGGATCTTTGAGCGGTCGGACATGAAACGATTCAACAAGTTGATGTCCTTGTAATCGATGTACTCGATTTTTTCGGCGGCCAATACGTTGGCCTTCTTTTTGATCTTGCGACCATTGTCTTTCGGAGCACGGCCCCGAACTGGCTTCTTTGAAGTGCTATTTCCCATGAACTTTTCCTTAAGTCGATACGTGATTTACAGATGGATAATGAAGTTTGCGAACTAGTCGCTGATCAGAATGGTTCTTCGTCGGCGTAATAACCGTCGTTGGCTGGCGCTGACGAAGGTGCGCCACCTGAACGCGGAGCTTGACGCGGTGCTGAACCGCCGCCTTCGCCGCCGCCTTTCGGTGGTGTTCGTTCAACGGTGACCGTGGCCCAACGCAAGGTCGGTCCAATTTCGTCGGCGGCGATATCTACTGACGTGCGCTTGCCACCTTCTCGAGCTTCGTATTCGCGAACATCGAGACGACCGGTCACCAAGACACGCGTGCCTTTGGTCAGCGATGCCGCTACGTTTTCGGCGAGTTGATCCCAAGCAACAACATTCATATATGTCGTTGCTTCTTGCCATTCGCCGTTGACTTGATAACGACGATTGACCGCAATACCCACGGTGACCGTGGCCTTGCCTGATTGGGTGTAACGAAGTTCGGGATCTCGGGTGAGATTGCCGACGACGGTGATGGTGTTAGAAGCCATTGGTTTCCTCCAGTGGTTGCGGAGTTAGTGGATAGGTCCGAGGACGAAGGCTCAAGCTGCGACGAGTCCGCGACGAGCGGCCTCGTCGTCGGGAAGACGCATCAACTTGTGCCGAAGGACGTCATCAGCGATACGCATTGATCGCTCGAGTTCGTCAAGTGCGCCGCCGGGAGCGACAACGTTGAGGATGGCGTAGTAGCCCTCTTCTTTTTTGTTGATCGGGTAGGCCAAACGGCGCTTGCCCCAGAAATCAACTTTCCCGTGGACGGTTCCACCAGCGTCGGCAATGCCCTTTGAGACATTGGCAATCCACTGTTGGGCGACGACATCATCAAGTGAGCCGTCGATAATGATCATTAATTCGTAAGCACGCATCATAAGCGTGTAACTCCCTTCGGTCACGGTGTCGGCCTATCCGACAACGGGGCCCCTGCTTGGGGCAGGGTATGTACTGACTCGGAAAGTGTATCGGGGTAAAAGCAGAACCTCACGGGGGTAACTGTGTCAAAGGGGTGTCACACAGTCGACTGAAATGTTTGCGTGACAAGTTCGTTTAGGGGCGCGTGAGTCGCACAAATGAGGCAGCCAACAAGCCGACTCCCCAGGACACTGCACCGTCGTGAGTTGACACCGAACCGCCCTCACGCAGGTATCCAGTGACTGCAGCGGGACGAAATCCCTGGAATGCGAGACCTGGGGCGCCACCTTTGAGGCCCCACCACACGGAAATCACACCAATAATCATGGTGGCCACACAAACCGGTATCGCAAGGGTTTCTCGAGGCATTCGCGAGGCCAATACCAGGGCAAAGACTGCGCTCAGCAACAGCAAGACGCCCACTGCAGCCAACGCAATAAAGAGATGTTGCATCACGCCAGGTAGGCCGATTCCGGGTTGGTCGCCACAGTCGACCATCGCACGAGTTGGTGCGGTCGGGTCCTCATACGGGAAAACCTGCAACAGCTGACATGGAGTACCGTCGCTCAATTGTGGAAGTCCGTCCACAAACTTCACCGAAAAGTCATCGGTCATCGACCCAAACAACAAGAGTCCTAAACAACTGATCAACACCAAGGCCAAACCCGTGACGGCATCACGTTGCAAACGCCGACTGGCTTCGTAGGGCAGCCAACTGCTGCGCCGCGACTTCTTGCGCGCTCCCGATCCGAGTTTCATCATGGTTTTAACCCACTCTCCGATCACTGCGTTGCCCACCGATGGGAACCACCCGCACTAAATGATGCCACTTACAACCACAACATGCTTCGACTACATAGGCCGTGAACTCATCGGGGCGGCGATGAAATTCAGCCAACTCTTTATTGTCGGCGATGACTTTGCCATGGGCTTGTAGGCGCGGACCGAATAGATAGGTCACCAAAACCACATTGCTCACTGCACAAATCGGACACTTAGTTTCGGTCTGCTTACCGATGCCCCGAGCCGCGCGCATGAGTTCGGGGTGGGCATCACACACTTCCTCGCGACCTAAACGACCTCGGTGATATTCGTTAATGAGGTGGCGCCGAGCCATACGGTGATCAACGAGCCCAGATCGCAGCGACGACACACCGCGCAATGATCCTGTTCCGAAGGATTCGCGAGAAGTCGACATCAGTTGAAGGTTACCCCGTGAATGTTCGGTCGTGAACTAACTCGACTGCGGTTGTGTTGCCCACCATGAATCAAGCCGGCGACGAATTTCGTCTTCGCCAATGAGTCCCTCTTCAAGGCGAATCTCTAACAAGAATTTCAAGGCGCGACCAACAATTGGTCCGGCCGGAACATCCAGTTGCGTCATGACTTCAACACCATCAAGTTCGGGGCGAATCGCTTTGAGTTCTTCTTTGGTCGCGAGTTCGGTGATGCGTTCTTCCAGCTCATCCATGCGACGGGCCAGTCGTGCCGCTTTACGTTCATTGCGCGTTGTGCAGTCGCATCGAGTTAACACATTGAGTTCAGTCAACAACGGACCTGCGTCATTAACATAACGACGTACGGCTGAGTCGGTCCAACCCATTTCATATGTGTGAAAACGTAAATGCAAACGAACTAGTTCGGTAATCGCTTCAACGTCCTCATTGGGAAAACGCAAGGCAATCAGGCGCTTTTTCGTCATTTTCGCGCCTTTCACATCGTGCATGTGAAACGTTGTTCCTTTACCCTCTTGAAATCCTCTTGTCGCTGGCTTGCCCACATCGTGAAACAAAGCCGACAAGCGCGTGATGCGAAAATCAAAATCGTCATGAGCATCAGGTCGCACATTTTCAATCACCGCAAGCGTGTGGGTGAGCACATCTTTGTGTCGGTGAATCGGATCATTTTCTAAACGCATCGCCGGAAGCTCGGGCAAGAATTTTTCCGCAAGGCCGGTCTCAACCAAGAACCACAAACCAGCCGTCGGCGAATCAACAACGATGAGTTTGTTCAGTTCATCTCGTACGCGTTCGGCAGAAACGATTTCTAGGCGATCTTTGAATTGCTGAACTGCCGCAACAAGTTCAGGAACCGGCGTCATGTCAAACCGCGCAATAAAGCGCGCGGCGCGGATCATCCGCAGCGGGTCATCACTAAAGCTGATATCGGGATCAAGCGGTGTACGGAGCGTCCGCGTCATCAAGTCAATGGCGCCATTAAACGGGTCAACCAAGGTTGGCGTGTCACTCGTGAGTTCGAGCGCCATGGCGTTGATCGTGAAGTCGCGTCGCGACAAGTCAATTTCAATTTCGTCGGCGTACTCAACATCGGGCTTGCGAGTGTCAGGGTGATAGGCCTCGGCACGGTGCGTGGTGATTTCGTAGACCCGGTCGCCTTTGCGGGCCCCGATCGTTCCGAACTTCTCACCCTGGGTCCAGACAGCGTCGGCCCACCCACTCAATAAGCGTTTGGTCTCATCTGGGCGAGCGTTGGTCGTCGCATCGAAGTCAATTTCGGTGCTGGCATGGCCGCCCAACAGATCACGAACAGTTCCGCCGACGAGGTACAGCCGTTTACCAGCAGCTCGGAACAGAGCACTGACATCTGACAACTCGGCGAGCACAGGGGCAAAACGTTCGGGCACCACGGGCGTCAGGCTATGAGGTGACTAGGTGCTTGGCGGATTCTTTCGCGCAACATTTACGAACAACCGGTGGAGGATCATGGCACATAGAGGTAGACGATGGCGTAAGCGCCGTCTAGTGTTACTCAGCAATTGCATCGTGTGAGTAGACAATCACTGAGTGATGCTCAACCCTGAGGAGAAATCATGTCCCCATCCGTTCAGTTCAACCGCCGCACATTGTTGGCCGGTACTGGTGTTAGTGCACTCGCGATGTTGATTGCCGCCTGTGGTGGCGATGACAACGGAACCTCATCAAGTGGGTCGTCCCCGAGCGGTTCTCTGCAAGACATCGATCTGTTGACCGTCGCGTTTCCGTCGTCGCTTTCGAACCTGTACCCAGGTCAAGAGGCCGGAAACTTCAACTACTACGTAGCCTGCCTCGTTGGCGAGGGCCTTGTTGCTCCCGATGGAACCGGCAAGTTGGTTCCGGCCTTGGCTTCAAAGTGGGAACAGACCTCACCAACCACCTACGTGTACACCTTGCGAGATGGGGCCAAGTTCAGCGATGGCACCCCTTTGACCCCCGAAGATGTCGTCTACTCAGTCGGCCTCTCAAAAGACGAAGAAAAGTCACCCAACATCGCCTACTACTGGGCCAATGTTGAAGGCGCCGAAAAGACCGGCGACAACGAAGTCACTATCACCTTGGCATCACCTGATGTGGCCTTCGAATGGGGTCCGTGTGCGGCAAACGCTTTGTGGATCACTTCGCAGGCCTACGTCGAAGGTAATGGCGGCGAAATGGGAACTCCCAAGGCCTTGATATACGGAACCGGCCCCTACAAGGTCACCAAATTTGAACCCGACACCATGGTTGAACTCGAGCGCGTTGATACATGGTGGGGTGGAGTTCCACCGGTAAAGACCGTCCGCATTGAATTCATCACCGAAGAAGCCACCCGCGTGTTGGCTCGCAAGTCTGGTGACATTGATTTGGCAATCAGCATTTCGCTTGATCAGCTCAGCCAGTGGGAAAATGCCGCCGACACAACCGTGTTGTTCGCCCCCGACCGCAGCTACGCCGGTATTGACTTCAACACCGCAGTTGAACCATTTGATGACATCCATGTTCGCCGAGCCATTGCCTATGCATGTGACCGCGCGACTGTCGTCGAGAAATTGCTCGTCGGTCACGGCGAGCCCGCCACAGCCCTCATCACACCCGATCAGATTTCTTCGGTGCTCGGACTTGACGGAGCACGTAAAGCTCTCAAAGAAGTTCTTGATCTCCCATTCGATCTCGACAAGGCCAAAGAAGAACTCGCATTGTCAAAGGTTCCCGATGGGTTCTCCACCAAAGTTGGTGTGTCCTCAAGTGCTCCACAGATCAGTCAGTTCTTCCAGTCGCTCGCCGAAACTGTGAAGCCTCTTGGCATCAACATTGAAGTTGAGGAGATGCCTGTTGAACAGTGGTACGACACCATCGGTTCAGCTGATTGGGGATTGGCCTACATGTGGTACTTCAACGCCACTGGTGACCCGGCCGAAATGTCTTCATGGTTCTTCGGTGAAGGGAACCCAGCGTCATACACCAATGATGCCGTCACCGAACTTATGGCTCAGGCCAAAGAAGAGACCGACCCTGCCAAGCGTGTTGAGATCTTGATCGAAGCACAGAAGACTGCACTCGCTGACATTCCGTATATTCCTTTGTGGTGGGGCGAAGCCGCGACGGCTATCAATAGCAAGTACACCATTGAGGACTTTGGTTCGTACTCACTGTTGTCGCCGTGGACTCCGCGCATTCTCACCGTCGATTGACCCAACTACTTTCCCGTGGTTCGCTAACACGATTCATCATCGTTCGTTTAGCAGCCACGGGTTTGTTGTTGGTGGTGCTGTCGTTTGTCGTTTTTGCGCTCTTACACCTCACGCCTGGTGATCCGGCGCGCAACCTCGTCGGGGTTCGTAATGTGACCCCCGAGTTACTGCAGTCAATTCGTGATAAGTATCACCTCAATGATCCTTTTCTGACCCAGTATCTACACTGGCTTGGCAATGTTGTGCAGGGAGACTTTGGTGAGTCCATCCGCAATAACACCACAGTGACCACTTTGCTTTCTGATCGCGTCTTGTTGACGCTGCAACTCGCTGCGTTTTCATTTACCTTGACGGTGCTCTTTGCGGTTCCGCTCGGTATCGCTGCTGCTTGGCGATCAGGTTCGGTGCTCGATCGATCGGTCAGTGCGGCTTCAATTGTTGGTGTCGGAGCTCCGACGTACGCAGTGGGTTTATTGCTGCTTTATGTTTTCGGATTGTGGCTAGACATTTTTCCTGTCTACGGAAGTGGCGATGGAGGCTTTGACCGTTGGTGGCATTTGGTGTTGCCAGCAATCACTTTGGCGAGCGGACTAGCAGCCATGGTTTTCAAACTAACTCGCACTGCAGTGGTCGCTGAGTTGAATCAGGACTACGTTGCGTTTGCTCAAAGTCGTGGCCTATCGCATCGCCAAATACGATCGCTTGTCTTACGGAACGCCATGATTCCGGTTGCGACAAGTTTGGGATTGGTCTTCGCGTTTCTTTTCGGTGGAACGATTTTGGTTGAAGTCACTTTTGCACTTCAGGGAATCGGCTCGTTGCTTGCTGGTTCCGTCACATTTAAGGATCTTCCGGTTGTACAAGCGATCACCTTGCTCACCGCAACGGTTATTGCTCTGACAGCTCTAGCAGTTGACATTTTGTACTACGTCGTTGATCCTCGGGTGCGCAAGCGGGGGATGAAATGACGACTCGACGTTCGCTGATTCCTTTTGTCACCGGTATTCCGTTGTCAATCATCGCGATCTTCGTTCTCGCCTCACGGTGGATCGTCCCTAACGCAACGCAACAAGACATCATGACTGGCGTTACCGCACCTGGCACCGCAGGACACTTATTCGGAACCGATCAACTCGGTCGCGATATTGGGCAATTAGCTATTGCCGGCGCAAGTTCGGCAGTCGTTGGACCAATTGTGATTGCCCTTGGTTCAATGATGATCGGCATTTTGCTCGGTACTTTCGCTGGATACATGGGCGGATGGCTTGATTTATTGCTGTCCAAATATGCCGACTTATTACTCGCATTACCCACAACACTGGTCGCTCTTGTGGTGACCGGTCTGATTGATGGTGGTTACTGGGTCACGGTTTTAGTTCTCATCATGCTGTTCTCTCCAACTGATATACGTATGATTCGCGGATCAGTCATCGCACAAACTGGACGTCCATATATTGAGTCGGCCAAAGTTTTGGGACTCAGTCGCCGCCGCATCATGTTCCGTCACATCTTGCCCAATGTTTTACCAGTCGCTTTTTCAACGATGTTGCTAAATGTTGCTTTTGCGTTGGTATCCATGTCCGCACTCTCATTTTTGGGACTTGGAGTTGGTCCCGGCGTTCCTGATTGGGGTCGCCAACTCAGCGACAGTCGTGATTTGATCGACCGAAATTGGGGCTCGGTGGTATTGCCAGCGATGTTGATCATCATTACAGCCGCCGCCATCAATCTTTTGGGTGACTGGCTGCAGGACCGATTCGAACAACGCGCGGTGCAGCGATGAACCGCGGTCTGACCCTCAGCAACTTGGTAGTAACCGGCCCCGCTGGACTCATCGTTACCCGCATGGATCTTCATGTTGAGCCTGGTCAAACCGTCGCTCTCGTAGGAGAGTCGGGCTCAGGTAAATCAATGACCGCAAAAGCAATGACTGGTCTTTTACCGCGAGGGGTTTCGGCTACCGGAAATCTTCAACTTGATGACACCGTCATTGACCTCTCAGAGGGGCCGACTGCATTAAGTCATCTCCGCGGAAAGCGCATCAGCCTGTTGCTCCAAAATCCATTCACAAGTCTGAGTCCGGTTCATCGATGTGGTGAGCAGATAACGGCCACACTGTCACCCGATCTTCGACGATCAAAAGACGAGATTCGTCGTCGACTTGATGAGGTTGATCTTCCCGAACGCGTTGCTCGGCAATTTCCGTTCGAACTATCTGGTGGAATGCGTCAGCGTGTTGCACTCGCTGCCAGTTTGGCTAGTAACCCACAAATATTGATCGGCGATGAACCAACAACTGCTCTCGATGTGACAACCCAAAGGGAAATGCTCAATCTTCTTGAACGTATTCAGCAAGAACGAAATATGTCTTTGCTTTTGATCACGCACGACCTCGGCGTAGCTCGAGAGCGTGCCGACAAAATTTTGGTGATGTATGCAGGTCGACTCGTTGAATCTGGTCACGGTTCAGATGTCTTTACTCATGCTCAGCATCCATACACCGCTGGACTGCGCGACAGTGACCCGCCACTTGAGCATCGTCTTATTGAATTACCGGCGATCGCTGGCTCGGTACCTCATCCGTGGGAGGTAGCTATCGGCTGTGTCTTTGCACCGCGATGCAACCGTGCCGATGATCATTGTCGAAGCGACGCTCCCGAGTTGGTCGGAACAGCATCTCAGGTTGCTTGCTGGAAGCCCATCACCCAAATCGAAGAGCAACCAACCTTGCAAATTGCTCATGATGTAGCTCCACAAAATTCAAAAGATCCACTTGTTGTTTTAACAGGATTAAGTCAGCGGTTCACGCCTACTGCTCCGTTGGCTTTAGACGACGTTTCTCTTGAGATTCGCGCTGGTGAAGCAGTTGGAATTGTTGGAGAGTCTGGTTCAGGCAAGACCACGTTGGCCCGCTGCCTCATTGGACTCCAAAGTTTTGACTCGGGAACTATCTCGTGGTCAATTGATGTACCGATGGCCCAAAGAGCACAAATAGTTTTTCAAGATCCAACCTCGGCCTTAAACCCCGCAATGACCATTGGCGCAACATTGGCTGAGGCTTTACGAGCTGGTCAACGGGATAAATCTGAGGTCGAATCACTACTTCACCTAGTCGGTCTACCTAGTGAATATGCCAATCGTCGACCCAGTGGATTGTCTGGCGGAGAACAACAACGAGTTGCGATAGCTCGAGCGATTGCCCCACGACCACGATTGTTGATTTGCGATGAGCCCGTTTCATCGCTTGACGTTTCAGTGCAGGCCCAAATTTTGAATCTCATGAACTCGTTATTGCGGGATTTGGGTATTGCGTTGCTCTTTATTACTCATGATCTGGCCGTTGTTCGTCAAGTTGCTAGTCGGGTCTATGTCATGAATAATGGAAAAGTCGTTGAATCAGGGGCCATGGAGGAAGTTCTGCTTTCTCCACAACATGAATACACACGACAACTATTTGCATCGGTGGCGGGTAAATGACTTCTGAAATTCAACCAAATATTGAACACATTCACAGCACTGCTGATGAAAGTACGATGATTCGTCGAAGCGTGGCCCACAACATGCGCAAGATTCGACTTTCTCGCGGACTCAGTCTTCGCGACCTTGCAACGCAGACGAATCTCAGTACTGCCCTCTTGTCACAAATTGAACGAGCGGTGGCCAACCCTACAGTTGTTGCACTCACGCGTATTGCCACAGCCCTTGATGTCAGTTTCACCGACCTCACCCGTCCAACAATGGTTGAAACTGAAATCATTCGTGCTGAATCAGTTGAATCAGACACTCCACGAGCCCGCATGTTATTTGCGATGATGAACCGACGACGTTTTGATATTTCAGAGGGAAAATTGCCGGCTCATCAATCGGGCACCTTCAGCGATCATGGTCAGCATTCTGTTGAATATGCCTACGTCGTGTCTGGCTCAGTGTCACTGGCTTTGGGAGACGAAACTTTTCTGCTCAGTCAAGGCGACGCTATTCGCTTTTCGTCGGAGATATCTCACGCCTACAGCACTGGCGACATGGCGGCGATTCTTCTCACGGTTGTGAGTTACGACGGTGAGTAAAATATCAACAACCGCAAAATTTTTGACGAATCGCTCTCCAATTTCGGCTTATCTCACCGATGATCAAGAGTCACTAGTCGTGAACACTGTCGAAATTCCTATTGGTTCAGATCATGTTGTACATCGTGCCAGCGCAATCAACATCGCGACTGGTGACGAATCTTTGGCACCAGAAGTTGATCCAGTCATCAAGAAATATGCAACCGATGATGTGGCGGCAACTCTGTCACCAAACAGAAAGTTCTTGTTGTTTACGAGGGGCCGCGGTTCAACCATCGACACGACTCAGCCCTACCGTTGGACACGTCCGATCCGTCATTTTGATGCAACTGGTGAACTTGAGAACCCGCCCCAACTTCAACTTGTTGAGGTGTCAAGCGGGGATTCACGCTGGTTGACCAACGATGGTTGGCGTTGGTCATCAGTTCGCTGGTCACCGAATAACGATTGTGTATTCGCATGTCGATCACTTGATCCAAATGAACACGATGGTTATCAATATGCCAAATTGATTTCTCTTGATGGCACGGTGCGCGAACTTCCCATTCCAGGTGGAAGATCGATCGTTGGTTCTTGGCTCGCAGACGGACGGCTCGCTGTGCTCATCGCGAGCCCACAAGACCGTCCATCGGGAAGTGAATCACGGTTGTACATCGTCAATGGCGATCACTCGCGCATCATTGATATTCCCCACCTTTTTGGCGATGTATACGGTGACCAGCCAGGAGAACTTGCTGATAGTTACGATCACTTACTACTAGTTCACCCCGATGGTTCTTTGATTATCCGCACTGGCGCCCGGGGTCGTATGGGAATACTTCGCGTACGAATCGATGGGGCCGCAAATGATTCATTTGAGGTTCTCCTTGAGGGCGATCGTTGTTGCTCTCCGGTCGCGACAACAACCGATGACTTGATCTTCACAACTCAGTCATCAATATCACCAGTAGAGATAGCGGTATTCAACTACTCAACAAAGTCCGAGCGACTACTCACTCAATTTGCTCAGGTTGACACACCTCCCCTCGACGTCACACGATTTACTGTCAATACAACCGATGGGTTCACACTTGATGCCTGGTTCTTGTCGGCACAGGATGTGAGCACACCACTACCAACAGTCAGTTTGATTCATGGTGGTCCCCATTTCGCTTACGGTGAAGCCTTTTCGTTAGATGCGCATGCTTTGTGTGCGGCCGGCTTCGGAGTTTTATACACCAATGTTCGGGGATCGACTGGTTACGGAGATGCGTTTGCGTATGCAGTCCATTCCAACTGGGCTGCAGGACCAGCGAGTGATCAACTACTGGTGATTGAACGGGCAATTGAACTTGGTTTGGCCGATCCTGATCGACTTGGGGTCGCTGGAAATTCATATGGCGGTTATTTATCGGCATGGTTGGTGTCGACGACCTCTCGGTTTCGTGCTGCAGTCATTGAAAACCCAGTGACCGATTTGGTTTCGATGTATGGCACGAGCGATATCGGAGCAACGTTTTTTCCAAGCCAATTCGGTGGTGCCCCACATGAGCGACTCGACACGTATTACCAGCAGTCACCCATCATGCATGCTCACCAATGCAGCACACCTTGTCTTTTTGTTATTGGTGAAGATGACCACCGGTGTCCCCCGGCTCAGGCTTGGGCCATGCATCGGGCTTTGTGCGTCAAGGGCACGACGAGTGAAGTTCTCGTGCTTCCACAATCACCCCATGAGGGAAGCACCTACGGTCCCCCAAGTGGACGTCTCGCGCATGACAACGCCTTGGTTGATTGGATGACCCGATGGCTGAATTAGATCTTGAGGCACTACGCGCTACCCAGCCACTCATTGAAGAAATCGCCGTGCAAGTCGCGCGCGAATTCACCTTGGACAGTCTGCAGTGGGGGCTCGTTGCCGGAGATCAGTTGCTCACCAGTGGTGCAACGGGTTCAGTCACCGACTTGTCGACGCGATACCGCATTGCGTCAATGACCAAGAGTTTTACAGCAGCCGCAGTTTTGAGTTTGCGCGATGAAGGCATTTTGTCTATCGATATCCCGGTGGATGAATACGCGCCAGAATTAACCACGATTTGTCACACGGATTCGGGAACGCGAATTACCCTACGTCATTTGTTGTCCATGACATCTGGATTAGCAACCGATGATCCGTGGGCTGATCGACATCTCAATGCCACAGCCGATGAAATGAATGCCGTCTATCGAGATGGTGCGGTGTACGCCTTTGAACCAGGCACACATTTTGAATATTCAAATTTGGGTTTCGCGCTCATTGGCCGCGTGGTTGAACGAATCACTGGTCGTCGGGTGCGTGATTTTGTTGACGAGCGTTTTCTGCAACCATTGCAGATGACATCAACTACGTGGGATCCGCCTACCCATCATGGATGGGCACGACCTACTCGTGTTCAAGATGGTGCAATTATCCCTGATGGTCTTGATCCACTCAATGATGGTGAGATCGCGCCAATGGGTGGTTTGTGGACAACAGTTGGCGATCTCGCGCGGTGGGTTATCTGGCTCAACCAAGCTCATCACAACTTTGATGCGTGTACTGCCCAACTCAGTGTCGCATCACGACTTGATATGCAGGCGATGCATAGTTATGCCGGCGTCATTGCCCTTGACGGCGAAAAGGCTCCGACTGGTTATGGCTACGGACTCATGATGCGTGACGATCCCGATCTGGGAATCGTCAATTCTCATTCAGGTGGCCTTCCGGGTTACGGCAGCAACATGCGTTGGTTAGCTGGTCGCGCAATAGGGGTCGTTGCAGTGTCAAATACCACCTATGCACCAATGTCGGTATTTACTCATCGCGTGTTGAAGATGTTGCACAATGCCAATCTCATACCAAAACACAACATTGCCGTTTCTGATGTTTTGCAACAACGGTCTGAACAATTGGTGGCACTTCTCAATCAATGGACCGATGAACAAGCACATGTACTTTTTGCTGACAACGTCGCACTTGATGAATCGTTAGAACGGCGTCAATCTGCCGCGCAGAAGTTGGTCGTTGAACACGGCCCATTGGTGATCGAATCAATTCTCCCGA
>CALPPJ020000006.1 GCA_943325425.2 Bifidobacterium breve
CGTTGCTATCTGGTTTCAACGTAGATCCGCAGGAACTACTTGCTCAACGAGTGCGTCACACCACATGGCAGTCAGGTCCATTCCAAAGTGTTGGTGGTTCGTGTCATCTGATGTTGACAAGTGACGAACAGTGGGTCGCGATCAACTTGGCACGCCCAGAAGATCATGAACTCTTAGGCATCTTCTTTCCGACGATTTCACGGCGAGAAAACCAAATTGACATTTCACAAGTACGTCACGAAGTTCGACGATGTACTGCAAGTGTGCTGATTGATTACGCAATTGAAGTTGGATTGCCAATTTCACGGCTTGGTGAAGTGACCAACAAATACTCAGTGTGTGAGTTGCCCGTAGCTATTCAACAGTTTGAAAAACAGCTGGATCTAACTCTAAGTTCGCAACTTAGAGTTGTTGATCTGTCGTCGCTATGGGCTGGTCCGCTGTGTTCGCAACTTCTCCAAAGATGTGGACATCTAGTCACGAAAGTTGAATCGCTTCATCGACCCGATGGAGCGCGCTTCGGGAATCCGAAATTCTTTGCTGAACTCGCCGCCGGCAAGAACCATGTGGAAATTGATTTCAGTTCAAATGACGGCATCAACCAGTTGCATGAAATGATTCGCAATGCCGATGTGGTCATTGAAGGCTCCCGACCTCGAGCGCTCCAACACCTCGGAATTGATGCCGAACAAATCGTCCGCGACGCACAACCGCAGGTGTGGTTGTCGATCACGGGTTACGGCCGTTCGGGCGAGGCTGGGCAACGAGTCGGTTTTGGCGACGACTGTGCAGTGGCGGGCGGACTGGTGAATCATTCGCCGGCAGGGCCCCAATTTGTGGGGGATGCCGTCGCGGATCCGATCACGGGGTTGGTGGCAGCGACAGCAATTTTGCGGGCAGTTAACGAACAAAAGTCCTGCTTAATAGGGGTAAGTCTGGCTAAAACGGCAAGTTGGCTAAATAGTGTCCGCGGAAATCGGGAAAGCCAGCAAGACTAAAAGGCATGAAGCCGTATTACTGCGTTCGCCTTGAGGGTTCTGCGTGGTCGTCGGCTCAACAGTCGAAACTTCGCGAATTAGTCGAGAGTTGGCTGGAGGTCGAACATCCATTTGATGATCGTGGTCCGGGCGTATCAATCCGACTTGATGCCGAGAACGCCGAACAATGGTGGCGCTACACAATTGATGAATCTCTCAACGGTGGCGCAATCGTGTCAACGACGATCACGATTTTGAATCTGGAAAAGAAGTCCACGTTTGAAGTGCGTACCTCAGTGATTCCTGGTGGTTCACGTGTCACCCCTTTGTCGATCAATGTTTCGCTCAAGACCAAGCGGGCGTTGCTTGCTCGCGTAGTTGAAACTTTGACTCTGTACGACGCTGGTATGAAGATCGGCACCAAGGTGGCTTTGATTACCGAACCTTCTGGTGCAGAGGCGATCGCAGCATTTTTTGAAGCGCCCAGTCGTGCGCTGCCAATTGTGATTGAGACCATGCCGTCATTTGAAACATCGGTCTTTGAAGTAAGCAAATTGGCCCCTGAGTTGGCTGGACTCGCCCATGTTGTGCAAATAGTTGGCGCGGCATCACGGCTGGCCTTTAATGAATTTCATGGCCGTGATGTTTTGCAACAGCAAGGCCTCGTGATTCTGTGGCCCGATCACACCAACAATTCAATTGCGGGTAGCGGGATGTTTGCGGGAGCGGGCGAAAAGGATCGTAATCGCGTTCGTCAGACCATTACCGAGATTGCTGCGGATTCATTGGCTATTTTGCGAGCACCACGTTTTCGTCGACGATCTGTTGAACAAGAAGTTGAAACACGTGTTGTTGAAGCAGAGAAGATTGAACTCGATGCATCGGGTGACCCCGAGACTGTTTCATGGAGCGAATATCGAAGTGCGCTTGATGGCTGGCAAGAGTCAGTTGAGAAAGTTGACGAACTTGAACAAGCAATGGCCGAGGCCGATCGGATCATCGCTGAAAAGCAACAGCTCCTGGAAAAGGGCGACCAAGTTGTTGACCAGTTGGTGTTGCAAAATACCGAACTTGCTATCCGGCTTGGGCGTAGCCCAACGGGCCTCGTTGCGACATCGGCAATTGATGCAGTGCGCCAGGCCAAATCAATGTGTGAAAACTTGGTGTTCCATGAACAGGCACTTCGATCAGCCGAGCAAATTCAAGGAATTGATGCCAACCGACTTCTACAAGACCTCGTGCGTTTGAATATCGTTGCGGGCGATTGGCAAACCGGCCGTATCACCAACTCGTCACTCACGATTTCATGTCGAAGTTTTGGCCTGAACTACGCAGCTGGAATTGGCGAAGTCGCTGAAAACAAATATGGCGAGGATTATTCGTTTACATGGCGTGGTCGAACCGAATATGCGGTCGCCCATATTCGTAACGGTCGCGGGGTGCACCTGTACCGTGTTCACGTCTTTTTTGATGACGATTCACACCAGGTCGTCGTGGCCTACATCGGTCGCCACCTGCGGGGCAAGCGCGACCACAGCTAAGTTTTGGCTCGATTTCAAGGTCTTCGCACATTTCAGTCAATGTCACTCGTTTGTTTTGCATGAGCACATCAACTTTGACTAACACGTCCATCGGACGACCTATCACCAAGTTCGGTTTTTCGATCTACCCCGTATACAAATGGGGCAGTGGTGATAATGACCTGAAGGTGATTCGACCAAATGAATTGGTGAAGATCCGTGAAATGGAATCTCCTACAGTTCCGACTTTGGTCGTTGAAAACAACAATGGAATGCCAGTGGTTCTCTTTGCTGGTGAAACGCTTGAAGGCGGCCGCCAGCAACGGGTTCTCAATCAGACAGTTGTTTTGCCACCCATGACCGTGACCGAAATTCCGGTGTCGTGTGTTGAACAAGGCCGTTGGCACGGTGCCCAAGAATTTGGTGGTGTCGGACGTATGTCGCCAAGCAATGTGCGTCGCTCGGCATCTCGAGGAATGCAACACGAAGTCTGGAACGAAGTGGAGCAACTTTTGCAGTCGCGTGCTATTCGATCAAACACGATGGCTCTCGGCGACTTCTTTGGTGACGTTGATGTTGAAGCTGACGCCAAGCGTCGTGAGAAGATCGCCAAGGTTGCGAGTTGGGGACCACTTGCTGGCCAAACTGGCATCGTCGTCACCCGCGGCAGTCAGATTCAGTCAGTTGACCTGTTTGGTTCGCAACAGTTCTTAGATGCAATGTGGCCCAAGATGATTGAGTCTGCATTGAGTACCGATGTTGCTCCAACATCAGTTCAAAGCCGTGGTGATTCAGGTGATCGAGTTCTGAAGTTCTTGAGTCGCCTCAGCAAGACCATTGATGAAACCCCACGAACATCTTCCACTGGTCTGGGAGAACATCTGCGTATCGAAAATGCCACATTGACTGGTCAGGCCTTGCTGCTTGATGGTTCTTTGGTTCATGCGTCAGCGTTCCCCAGTGCAATCTGACCTACCAACGGTCATGAACACACTCATTGACGTCACTGTTTCGTATCGACCGATTTCGGATACTGCCTTGTTGATTTGTGATGAATCACAAATCAACAAGGCATGTGGCCCGGCAGACATTGAAACCATTCAGCCCGACTTTGATAGTCGGATTGAACTACGTGTGATTGATGCAGACGAGCAAACACGCGACGACAATCGCATTGTGGTCGGATTGCAAATCATTGGCGCCAAGTCTCGACGAGATTCGGGTCTTTTTGAATCTCAAGAACCTGGGCAGTTATTCCAATTGATGTCTCAGACAATCGACTCAGTGGAGGCATATGTGCAGCCGCATGAAACATGGGTTCAGCGATACGAGATTCCAATCACCGATTTGGTCATCCAGATTCCTTCGCAAAGATCTATCTCAGCGTCACTCGCTGATGTCAAAGCGGTTTCTGCTGCGCTAGATAACTTTGGAGTAGCCCATCAGTCAATGATGTTGAGGTCAGTGAATTTTTCCTGCGAGCCTAAGAAGCTATTGAGCAGTGAATTCCGAACATTGTGGTCAAACCTCGCACAAGAGGTCGATCAAGCACAGGGGCTTCAGCCGACAACGGCCGTGGTACGAACTTTGAACGCGTTGAACCTGCATCGGGTTCTGCCCTCATCGATCAATGAGGCAACTCAAAGGTCGCTGATGCATATTTTGCAAGGGAGTCGCTGGAAAGGAATCGCGGAAACCCTTCGTGAGGCCACCAGCGCAATGAATCAGGTTGAACCGGCAGCGTCCGATCAATTCACCTGACCGCGGGTTTCACTAACGGTGTACCGAAGCGGTTTTTTGCCATTCGAAAATAAGCCACAATTGGGGGATGGCCGTGAAAGCAAAAAACAACAAAAATGCTGCTCGGCGAGTTGACCCCTTGGAACGAGTGTTGAATTTGTTTACGTTGTTGCATCGCTCAACGCATCCGTTATCGCGTGAGCAAATCGTGGCTGAAATGGCTAAAGGAATGACGCCGTATCCCGAAGCAGATGATGCCCAACGGCAACTTTTTGGAAGCGACAAAAACACGATCGTGCGTGATCTCGGGATTCAAGTACGACAAACCGTCGCGCAAGGTGACGAAGCTGGTCAGACGAAATACTGGATTAGCGAAGAGGACATGTGTGTCCCCGAGCTTGACCTCACGAATGACGAGCTCTCAGTTTTGAGTCTGGCCTTGGCATCAATTCATCATTCGGTTCCCGAGGCCAGTGAGGCCATGATGAAACTTGAAGGGATGAATCCGCAGCGCTCAGCGGTGGACTTCAATGTGCAGGTACCGCTCATCGTGGTGCGACTGACTGAGATGATCCAACGGCGCCAGATCGCCCATCTCGTCATCAATGGGACACCAGTTGTGGTTGATCCTTCGCGCTTACTGTTCGATAAAGGAACCTGGTACCTCATCGCCGTAGTTGCTGGTGAGAAGAAATTGCGAGCAATTAAGTGCTCGCACATCGGTCCAGACTTTTCCATTGTTGATGGTGAAGCGAGCTCAACGAAGAAGAATCTGAGTAATCGAGAATTGCGCAAACTAGTACACAACGTTGAGGATGATGATGTTGAAGCGCAGGTGCTTGTTGATGGACATGTCGCCGGCATCTCATGGTGGGATAGCCGGGTTCGTGAAACCGAGGCCTTACCCGATGGCAAATTGCGAATCACGGTCCAGGTTGATGACCCGGCGCGTTTACGAGGATGGGTTTTAGGATTCGGCACCCACGCAGTTATCGAATCGCCCGAGAGGTTACGCGAAGATTTTGTGCTGTGGTTAGAGAAACTTGAACAGTTGCCTGACTTCATTCCGAATGCACCAGAGATGCCAACTGCACCAACGAATCGGCCAGGGCCTCGTCCGTTGGGTGAACGACTGCAACGGCTCTTATCAATTTTGCCGTGGCTGCGACTGCGCGGGTCGATCACTGTTGAAGAGTTGGCGCGCATGCTCGGAATCTCAGTGACGCACCTCATCAAAGATCTTGAGTATGCGTCAATGTGTGGTGTACCTCCGTATACCCACGATGCCCTCTTTGATTTCTCGGTCGTTGATGGAGAAGTTCTCTTCCACGGCGATGTGCCAATGTTTGGTCCATTGCGGCGCACCAAAGCTTTGATGACGCGTGCAGTCAAATTGACGCCGCGACAAGCAACCGCTGTTGGCGTTGCGTTGGCAAGTCACGATGCCGTTGCAGGAGACCTCTCCATGCGAAATGATGCAGTCACGTCGTTACGTCAGAAGATTGAAGCAGCGGTTGGCGACTTGCCAATACAAGTGCGGCTAGAAGATGCTCCGCTACTACAAGAAGTGAGTCAAGCGATTCGGCTGGCTCGACAGATTCAGGTCACATATGTAAATGGCGAAGAAGAAGTCACCAAACGAGTGTTGAACCCGTTACTGATTTTTGTTGACCGCGGCGAATCGTATTTGATAGCTGATGATGTTTTATCGGGCGTCAATGAAAAGATCTTTCGTGTTGACCGACTCATTGAATGCCTAACAACAGAGAACACATTTGAGCCTCGGACGGTTGAATTTACAGAGTGGAAATTTCGGGGGACAGTTGAACCAGCGGTTCTATATGTTGCGCCAGGCAACGATTGGTTGCTAGATCGCATTGCGATCAAGGCCCATATGATCAATGAAGATGGTTCGATGTTTCTGTGGGTTGACGTCGCGAGCCTGCCCTGGTTAGCGCGGTTGTTGTTGCGCTGTGGCCCAACCTCATGTGTGGTGAGTCCGGCGAATTTACAGAATGTTGTGGCTGAGCGAGCTCGGGAAATTCGACGTCAGTACGCGTGATTGTTGGCATGTGGCAGGTGACAAGTACGAAAATGTTGCCTGACCCCCATGCCAAGGTGGCAACATGGAGTTTGTGAAGGCCCTTCTAACGTTACGGTATCGACCTTTGTCGGACACTGTGATCGCGTCTGTTGACGCGTTGGAAGCAGAGAATTCAGAAACCTCGTCGGTGCCCGATATCAATGCTGGAGTTGTGCGCGAACGGTTAGACGCCGACACAACGGCCGAATGGATTCCTTTTCGGGATTCACAAGTTCTCGTTGGGCTTGAGCAAATGCATGCGTCAGTTCGTTCTTACGTCGATGGCATGCCGCCGGTTGTCGCACAGTTCGTGACCGATCTGATTGAACTGGCTCGAGACAGCGAAGATGTTTCTGATTCAACAAGTTCACTTCTCAAAACACACGAGTTAAAACGGCGTGTCGACGTATCAATGTTGTTGAGGCCAGTGCAATTGCAACCCAAGCGACGTGCATCTCGTGCGACCTCTAAGGGTGTTGAAGCGGCGCTTCACCAAGTCATTGAAAACTATGAGAATTTGCCGCGACCGAGCATTGATGAGAAATCGGTCGCCAGTGCGTTACGTGATTTGGCGATGTCGATCAGCGATGGTGAAGGACTCACGAGTGAACGAACAGTTGATGCAACGTTCAACACAATTTCAAAGTCTGGAATGCGCAGCCAGCGCAAGAAGACTGAACTCCTTGCGCTGGTCAACGACCTTCGTGATCAGCGCACCTGGCAAAGTGCCATTGATAAAGCGCTAACCACGCCCGAATTGGTGAGTAACGCCGAGTCAGACGCCGAACTTAACGGCGCCGATTGACGTTCCACTCGACTTTGAGAAAATTCAAGAACGTTTCATTCCAAGTCGCGTAGTGCGGCCAACGAGCAGTCACCCATTCGTGAGCCTCTTGGTCATCAAAGTCATACTGGCGCATGGCCCAAGCTTTCAAAATAAGTCCAGTACGACTGCGTCCGCCATGGCAATGTATGAGGACTTGATGGCCTTCAGCGAGAAGAGCGTCCATGCGGTCAACAGCATCGCGAACAAGGGTCAGCAAATCCAAGTTGGCATCACCTTCGTTGTCACGAATGTAAAACTCACGTCGAACTGGATGATGAGCCAGTTCACCGCCGGTTAAACACAATGACACCGTTGCGAACGATGGGTCGCTTAACAACGCTCCACCGAGATCGGTTGCGAAGACGGCGAAAGTTTCGTCGACTTGTTGTGGAGTCTTGGGCTCTTCGCGTTGCGTCAGAACAGCTGGCTTTGAACCAATCAACTTGCGTGCAATATTTTGCAGACCAAGAAAGTCGTAAGTCTTTCGTCCGTCCGGGGTATTGATTGATCCGTTGATGTAGGTCATCCAACGACTGGGAATACCCTGAATTCCGTAGGTTGCACCAGCTAAGGCCCCTGCCACACACGCAACGGTGTCGGTATCGCCACCAAGATCAATGGCGGCCGTCACGACATCGGCGTAATTGTTGTGATGTCGTACTGCCCACACGGCTTCGGCAAGACAGGTCCACACTGATCCGTTAGATGGTTCGTTTTCGTTTCCAGGAGTCCAATCGGGGCTCAGAATTTCGCTGAAACGAACCCGCTGATCGTTCGGTACAAATGACAGAACATCATCGATGTTGCTAATCATGTCGCCACCCAAAATGGCGCGTCGACATAGTTCGGTACCGATGGCGGCTCCCCATCCGGCTGCTGGGTCAAAGTGAGTCATGGATGCTTGGGTAAACGCTGCATTCATGACTTCTTCGGTGCTGTGGCCAAGGTAAGCCAAGGCGATCGCCCACGTTCGCATGAGTGCTCCGTTGCTGGCTGATCGACCCGGATGGGCAACATCATTGCGCGCCGCTTCAAAACGATCGCTGGCTGAAAGGGCGCGCGATGTAGCGATGCCCACATCGGTGGCACCTTGACGCCAGGCGACAAAGCGAGCCCACAGATCATCGAGATCAAGAGCACCTTGGGCAAGAAGTGATTCGGCGCAAGCCAAAGTCATTTGAGTGTCATCGGTGAATTCGCCGGGTGCCCATCCAAAAGAACCGCCACCAATCATTTCGCCAAGTCCACCAAGAACTGGCTGGGGGAATTGGGCTGAGTATTGGCCGGATGGACCAAATTCAAACGGTGCACCAAGGGCATCGCCAACGGCGGAGCCAAGAAGCGCTCCCATGGCGCGCTGCAAAATGTCAGCGGTGATTGGTTGGTGGGCGAAGGGGATAGGGGTGTTACTGGGGATCGGGTTCAAGTGGTGCTCCTCGGGTTTTGGGTTTTTCAGTGACACCGGCTGTTCGGTGGCAGGCGTATAACGATTGAGCCGGGCGAAAATGTGCGAATGACTGTTTTCGGACTCATATCAACCGACAAATGTGCGGAATTATGAGTTTGGCCGGGAAATTTTCCAGTGATAAAGACTCGATCAACGAGCAGTCTTATCTTGGTTTTTCCTAGGCCTGTATAGGGTATTTCTTAACAGTGTGAGAAAATAGTGTGGACTAATAAGTCAAGTTCGGCTAACTCTGACACAGCAATAGGGCAGACTGCCGAGGTGTTTAATTCTTCCGCGGATGCCGATGTCATAGGTTCAAATCCCGATGACGACCGTGAATCCGTGGCCGAGCCCGAAGACTTTCCGCCCGATCAAGATTGGATCCGACGGTCGTTTTGGGTCAAGACTTTGCATATTGCTCGGCAACGAAAAACGTGGATTCGCGTGAATCGCTTGTACACCGAGAAAACTGCGGCGCAGATTGCCAGTGATTTGCGATCTGCGCACCACCGTGATCCAAAGAAGTTGCGTGTCAAAGGTGTTTTGCCGGGCGACAAGTGGGACACCCGCTGGAATTCTTCACCCGAAGGTCCCGAAGGGCAGTACTCGATCTGGGTTCGGTTTCTTGGTCACGAAGAGTAAACCGCTCGTCACTTGTCCACTCGTTGATTCAGATCCCAATTCAATTTCTCGCCGCCACATCGCACCCAAACCTCGCAGTCTCCGGGTGCACCAAGGGTCGTGGGTTGCCATTTAGCTTCCCAGACTTCGGCACTACGAAAACCGCGTACGCGTTGGTCTTTTGTGCGACGTAAATGTGATCGACGAATGTCACTGGCAATTTGTGACGCCGACTTGCGGGTGTACAACTTGGGAATGCGATACCAGTCACCTGCTAATCGGGCCTGATCGAACGAGCGTTGCCAGAACGAGCGACGCTTATCGCGACGGCGGATAGAAGTTGATGTTGCGGTGGGGGAAAGGGTGATGTTCATACATACCAAACGACACCACTCACATCATTTGTGCGCTGACTCAAGAATTTTTTGAGAAGTCTCTACCAGCGTTCAAACGACCAACTCTCGGGCTGGCCATTTTTGTAGGGCATGACGCCGTGGAATGTACGCGGGTCATCGTCGAACACGAGCGGCAAGAAAAATCGATCACCCTCCCACATCGGCAGTTGGGCGGCCTCTCGTTCGGCGGGGTCGTCGCTGCAAGCCCGTAGAACTCGCGAGATTGAAATCCAGGCTAAATCACCTTCGACGTTGGTGGAAAGTGGATCTCCAGTCCATCCATCAATGATGAATAACGGCGACATCCAATCTTCACCGTTCGGTCCAAAGCCGGGCCACGAAACAGTGCCACGCAAGCGCATAGAGGTGACCTCAATGCCTGCTTCTTCATGAATCTCGCGGCGCATTCCTGAAGCTAAGTCTTCATTGGTTTCTAGTTTGCCGCCGAGGCCATTCCATTTGCCGAGGTGTTCATCGTTGGCGCGCTTATTGCGATGTACCAAGAGCACTTCATGGGTTGCACGATTGACGATGTATCCGAGAGTTCCCAAAATGGGGGTGTATGGCATGTCTTGTTTGTATCAGAGATTGATGGGGCAGACTATGGCTATGAGCCAGCGCGACGAGTTTGCCCTAAACGGAGCAGTCGTTCTTCGTGGCGTTGTGACACCCGATGAAATTGAATTACTCAGGGCGGGTATTGACGCAGTCGTGCATCACCCGAGTCCGCGAGCGAAGGTTGCGAGCACTCCTGACGACCCGGGGTTTTTCATCGAAGATTTCAGCACTTGGCGTGAGCACGCTGAGTTTGCTGAATTCGTGAAGAACACAAAGCTGTCAGCAATCGCTGCTGAACTCACTCAGTCAAAATCAATCAGCATGTATCACGATCATGTTCTGGTGAAAGAACCAGGTACGCGACAACGCACCCCGTGGCATCAAGATCAACCGTATTATGACGTAGAAGGTCAACAAAATGTGAGTTTTTGGATACCTGTTGATCCTGTCGCTCAACAGGATTGTCTTGAACTGATTGCCGGAACTCATCGTGGTCCGTGGTTGATGCCGCGATCATTTCTAGATCATCAAGCCAAATGGTTTCCGGAAGGTTCGCTTGAAGAAATGCCTGACTTTGAAAGTCGTCGCGATGAATATCCGATCGTGTCGTGGGATCTCAAACCTGGAGACGCGATTGCGTTTCATATGTTGACGGTGCACGGAGCACCCGGAGTTTCGGGCACGAATCGTCGACGTGTGTTTAGTCTGCGTGTGTTGGGCGATGACATGGTGTACGCACCTCGCGACTGGGTGACCTCACCAGATATGCGCGCCGTGATGAGCGCCGAAGAAGATCAACGAGTCGCTGGTGAACCACTGACAGGAGACTGGTTTCCACAACTTCACCCGTGATTCTGGTGCAGAATAGTTGCGAAAAACGCAACGATTCTGCACCAGAATCACAAGGGGTGGTGATGTTTTATGGTGTTGATGTAGCGATGGTTGTGGTGACATCGTTGGCGCGTTCGCCAAGGTCGATGAATAAAGCCACGCGATCTTCAATGACCGGATACTCGCCATTAGTTGGCGGAGCAAGATCTTCAACAGTGATGATGCGACCATCGCAATCAGTAAATGTGTCAGTGCCGACTATTTGTTCAATTGCACAACTCACATCACGATCAGCGGGGAACGCGTAGTACACCACCCAACCGCGCTCAGAATCGGTGCCGTTGTGATCAAGAACAATGGTGCGTTCACCCGATGTGGTGCCGAGCCCTGGAAATAACACCGGCCCGTTTGCATCAATTGATTCGGCCCATTGATCAACATTGCCGATGGGCAATCGATCAGGAGCGAAGGTTGTGGTTTGCGCTTGTTCGCCAGCCATCAATGCGGCGATACCCCACATGATGAGGCCGAGCACCAAGAAAAAGCCGAGCCCAGCCAGCACGGGGGCAACGGCACGAACTATGGGGGAGCGAAATTCGGGTAGCGCCACGAGGTGAGTCTGCCCAGCGAGTCCGCCATTTTTGAAGTTGTAGTGAAAGTTTCTGAAAATTTCTCAGAAAGATTGCAAGTTTTTGACAGAACCCATGGAGTCATTGCTCTTGTACCCCGACAGTGCAACGGGCGCTGACAACGAAAGGTCCGCCATGAAAATCACCAACTTGTTCGCCAAAGGATTAGTCATCTCCGCAATCGCCTCAACGCTGGTGCTTGGTGCAGGTGTCGCGGGAGCCTCAGCCAGCGATGGTCAGCATGAACGCAATACATCAGGTTCAGAACACGAGCAGGGTTCGGATCATGGTCATGATGACGACCATGACGATGACGACCATGACGATGACGACCATGACGACCATGATGATCACGGACGTGGTCACGAGTCTCACGGCCAGGGTTGGGGATTCGGGCACGGAGCCGATGAAGACAACTGCGATGATTCAAGTGACGATGATTCGGCGCCTGTTGTCACGTTGCCTGTCTCTGACACCCCCGTCGACTCGGCGCCTGATACAACCGTTTCGACTTCTGGGCCGACTTCAGAGCCGACCATCGAGACCCCGGCAATTGTGTTTGAAGTTCCGGCCGTTGCAGCTCCGACTGATTTTCGAGTGACGAACCCTGCAGTCGTACCAACCACCGAACCGATTTCTGCCAGCCCAATAACTGCCAGTCCGGCCGCGACAATCCAGCCCCAGGTTGTTGTTGAAGTTCCCGAAGTGGCTAGTGACCCAACGACGAGTCCATCGCTTGCTGGCAACGTCGAGGTAGAGGCCACCCAGCAAACTGCCTCATCAACTTCAAGCAGCCTGCCGATGACTGGTATTGCGGCGATGGTCCTGTTGGTTCTGGCCGCAAGTTTGCTGGCCGCTGGCTGGCTAGTGATCACTAGCCGTCGGCGCAACCGCAACGAAGTCGCTTGAGCTACCTCAACTTCAAATCCGCTGGCGGGCGGAGCCCCGATTCGGTTCCGGCGGAGCCGAGTCGGGGCTTTCTCGCGTCAGCGACTCTGCGATGTGACCTATTTATTAAGTGTCATAGTCCCATCCGAACTCGTGCGAATGTGTGGATGACGCCCTGATGGCGTAGGGTTTCTCACTTGTGAAGCGGCCATACCGAGTCGTCGTTGCCAAGCCCGGACTTGATGGGCATGACAGAGGCGCAAAGACCATCACTAGAGCACTCCGCGACCACGGGTTCGAGGTCATCTATACGGGTCTTCATCAGACCCCCGAGCAGATTGCCGAAACGGCACTGCAAGAAGATGTCGACGCAGTGGGATTGTCGTTGTTGTCTGGTGCGCATTTGACGTTGTTCCCTCGAGTGATGGAAGAACTCAAGAATCGTTCCATGGAAGACACATTGATTTTTGGTGGGGGAGTCATCCCTGACGCCGATGCCCGCACATTGCGTGAACAAGGTGTCTCCGAAATCTTCGGACCAGGTTCGTCGCTAAAAGCAATCGCTCAGTGGCTGGAAACAGCACTGGACACCCGAGAAGACGCAAGTTAGAGAGAGGACATAATCAATGGATCTGTTCGAATATCAGGGCAAGCAGTACTTCGCCCGTTTCGACATTCCGGTGAGCCCAGGTGGTGCAGCCGACACTGTTGACGAAGCAGTCAAAGTGGCCGATGCATCGGGTTATCCCGTTGTGGTGAAAGCCCAAGTACAAGTTGGTGGACGCGGCAAGGCCGGCGGCATCAAGTTGGCGAATAACGCTGAAGAAACCCGTTTCCATGCCAACAACATTTTGGGTATGGACATTAAGGGTCATGTCGTGAAGCGCGTGTGGGTTGAACACGCGAGCGACATTGAAGAGGAGTACTACGCCTCATTCACGCTCGACCGTGCGGCAAAGAAGCATCTCTTGATGTTGTCGGCACAAGGTGGCGTTGAAATTGAAGAAGTCGCCGAAAAAGATCCCGATGCAATCATCAAATTGCACATTGATCCAGTTGACGGCTTGTCTGCCGCTGCAGCACATAAGGCTGCAGTTGACGCCAAGATTCCGGCGAAGGCACTTGATGGTGTCGCCAAGATTTTGGTGCAGTTGTACCGTTGCTTCACCGAAGGTGACTGCGACTTGGCAGAAATCAACCCGTTGATTTTGAAGCCCACCGGCGAAGTGCACGCACTTGACGCCAAGGTGAGCCTTGATGACAATGCTGACTTCCGTCATCCTGAATGGGCTGAGTATCGCGCGACCGAAGAACTTGATTCGCGCGAACAACTCGCACGCACACATGGTTTGCAATACATCGGTCTTGACGGAACCGTTGGCATCATCGCTAACGGTGCTGGCTTGGCAATGAGCACGCTCGACGTTGTCAATCAAGTCGGCGGAACTGCTGCCAACTTCTTAGACATCGGTGGTGGCGCCAACGCTGACGTGATGGCTGCTGCGCTTGAAGTTATTAACTTCGACGACAAGGTCACCTCAATCTTCATCAACATCTTCGGCGGAATTACTCGCGGTGAAGAAGTTGCTAAAGGAATTGTTGAAGCATTGTCGCGAGTGACCTTGAAGGCTCCGATCGTGATTCGTCTCGACGGAACAAACGCTGAAGAAGGTCGCAAGATTTTGGCTGACGCCGGAATCCCCGAGTCCACATTGATCTCTAAGCCCACCATGCTCGAAGCAGCTCGCGCTGCTGTCGCCATCTCGAACGGGAAGTGAACCCATGGCAATTTTCGTGAATCAAGACACCAAGGTCATCGTGCAAGGTCTCACCGGAGGCCAAGGCAAATACCACGGTCTGCGAAACAAGGCATACGGAACTCAAGTTGTCGGTGGAGTCACACCAGGCAAGGGCGGAACCGATGTTGAAGGTATCCCAGTTTTCAACTCGGTCGCTGAGGCGGTTGCGGCAACGGGTGCAAACGCATCGTTCATTGCTGTGCCGCCCAAGGCTGCATCGGCGGCAATTCTTGAAGCTGCCGCCGCTGGCATTGCTTTCATCGTGTGCATCACCGAAGGCATCCCCGCACAAGACGAAGCCAAAGTGTTCAACACTTTGGTGCGCGATTATCCCAAGACCCGTTTGCTCGGTCCGAACTGTCCAGGCATCATCAGCCCAGGTAAGTGCAACATCGGAATTACCGCCGGCGAAATTGCTGAACTGCCCAAGGCTGGCAAGAAGAATGTCGGCATCGTCAGCCGTTCAGGAACACTTACTTATCAGGCTCTGTACGAACTCAAGCAGCGTGGCATTGGCGTGAGTACTTGTGTCGGTATCGGTGGCGACCCCGTGCCGGGAACCAACTTCATCGATTGCTTGCGTGAGTTCCAGAACGATCCCGAAACTGACGCCATCATCATGATCGGTGAAATTGGTGGATCAGCCGAAGAAGAAGCTGCTGAATTCATTAAGGCCAACGTCACGAAGCCCATGAGTGCTTACATCGCCGGTGTCACGGCTCCGGCTGGCAAGAAGATGGGCCACGCTGGCGCCATCGTCTCGGGCGGTAAAGGAACTGCTCAGGGCAAGATGGATGCATTACGAGCTGCTGGTGTGAAGGTGGGTCTCAACCCCACCGAAGCCGGCGACTTGATGGCAGAAATCATCAAATCAATCAGCTGAGGATTCGCTCAATCAATACTGCTTTGTTTCATGCTCGTGTTGAGGCGTAAGGTCAAGACATGCCTGCTGCCTTGCTCAGTGTGTTTGATAAGACAGGGATCATTGACCTGGCCGAGGCTTTAACTGCGGCTGGGTGGGACATCATCTCAAGTGGTGGTACGGCAAAAGTTTTGAACGACGCTGGTCTCGCTGTCACTGACGTCGCCGACCTCACGGGTTACCCGGCCATGCTGGGCCACCGCGTGGTGACTCTTCACCCGACTGTGCACGCCGGCATATTGGCCGACCTCGACGACCCATCGCATGTCGCTGATCTTGAGGCTCACGACATCTCGCCAATCAGTCTTGTTGTCGTGAACCTGTATC
>CALPPJ020000007.1 GCA_943325425.2 Bifidobacterium breve
AGCCACAGCTGCATGGAATGACATCAGCAGTCTGCAGACGTCGGAGGCATTCGGATTACTTGTGAGAAATATGCATAGATGGGGCGCACACTTAATTGTGCTGTCAGTGTTCTTGCACATGGCTCGCGTTTTCTATCACGGTGCATACAAGGCTCCGCGCGAATTCAACTGGGTCATCGGTGTCGTGTTGTTGACACTCACCTTGTTGTTGTCGTTCACCGGCTACTTGTTGCCATGGGACCAATTGTCCATGTGGGCCGTGGCGGTAGGAACAAACATGATGGGCTACACGCCGGTGTTTGGTTCGCAAGTGCGTTTCGTGTTGCTCGGTGGTGTCGAAATTGGTTCCGAAACCTTGTTGCGTTGGTACGTGTTGCACGTCCTCATGCTTCCTTTCGTCATCGTGATCTTCATGGCTATCCACTTCTGGCGTGTCCGCAAGGACGGCGGCATCTCAGGTCCTTTGTGACCGGTGCTTGAAAGGACCTGATTCAACATGACTGAAATCCCCGAACACCTCCTGAAGCGAGCACAAGCTGCTCGCGATAAGGCTGCTGCTGATGCCGGTGCTGCTGCGCCGGCTGCAAGTGATGCCCCTGCGGCCGATCCGCGAATTCCAGCGCATCTTCTTGAGCGCAGCAAAGCCGCTAAAGCCAAAGTTGACGGCGATGCCGGCGCGGTGGCAGTTGCCGAAAAAGTTGGCGCTTTAGTTGCTGCAGCTCCTGCAGCTGGCGGCATTCCGGTTGGCGCTGGTCCTGGTGGACACACGCAACGTTTGCTGACGGTTGTTAAGTCCGGATCAATTCAAGATGTCAAAGCGACACCGGTTGACAAAGTCCACACATGGCCACACTTGTTGGCGGCTGAATTTGTTGCGGCTTTGGCTTGTACTGCGTTCTTGTTTTTCTTCTCGATTTTCGTGAACGCACCGCTGTTGCAGTTGGCTAACCCCAACCAAACACCGAACCCTTCTAAGGCTCCTTGGTACTTCCTCGGACTGCAAGAACTACTCACCATGTTCCACCCCATGGTGGCTGGTGTGACTGTTCCAGGTATTGCTTTGTTCGCTTTGATTCTTGCTCCGTACATTGACAAGAACCCATCAAACAAACCCGAGGATCGTAAGTTCGCAACATCAATCATGACCGTGCACCTCATGTTCTGGGCTGTTCTCGTGATGATCGGTTCGTTCTTCCGTGGTCCTGGTTTCAACTTTGTCTTCCCATGGCGTGACGGCCTGTTCTTCGAGTTGTGAGGATCGAACTTTTATGACACCCGTAGCAACAATCATCATTGCCATCGCAGTCATCGTGGTCTTGGCCGCTGTCGTCCTGGTGACGTCAGCTCGTCGTTCCGATGTTCGCGGTGCTGGCGCTCTTTCACGCGAAACCGTGAAGCGCGACAAGTCCATCAAAGCCGAATCGGGCGCTGGTCCGTCGGGCGCAGCTTACGAATCAACCGAAGTGGCAACGCGTTCAACTGAACTCGCCAAGGCCGCAGAAGTTGCACCAGTTGCATGGCAAGCTCCCGATCAAGACGCGGTTGATGTTTCGCGACGTCAGTTCTTTAACCGTGCTGCTGTTACTTTGATGACTGCAAGCATCGCTTCGTTTGGTGTTGCCTGTATCGCGTTCTTGTGGCCGCGTGCCGGCGGAGGATTTGGATCAAAGGTCAACATTGGTCGACTTGAAGATCTCATTGTGCAGATTCGTAGTGATAAAGGATTTGTGTATAAGCCCGAAGCGCGTACATGGTTGACCGCGTATCCAAAGGACGCACTTCCTAAAGCGCGAGCCACTTTCGCATCGCAGGGTCCGGTGTTGGCCGGAATGGAAGCCGGCGTCGTGGCGTTGTACCAGAAGTGCCCGCACCTCGGTTGTCGAGTTCCCGAATGCAAGAGTTCGCAATGGTTTGAATGTCCATGTCACGGTTCGCAGTACGACCGTGTTGGCGAGAAGAAGGCTGGTCCGGCTCCTCGTGGAATGGACCGTTTCGGCGTCTCGGTTTCTAACGGCAACGTCATTGTTGACACGGGAACTGTTTTTAATGGTCCCGCCATCGGTACCAACACGACCGGTCAGGAAGCCGAAGGGCCGCACTGTGTCGGCGGAGGAGCGAAACACTGATCATGATTGCCGCATCAGCTACCAACACCATTGCCATTGTGATTTCGCTGACCTTCGTGGTCGGCTGGATTGTGTACGCCGTGATGAATCGTTCGGCAGGCAAAGCCGAAATTGGTTCAGAAATCGAGCTTGCTGCCAACCGTAAGCCGTACTACGACGATGAAGAACTTGAAGGTCACCGACTACAGCGGATGCAGTTGCTTGGTGTCTTAATTTTGGCCACGATCACGATCGGCCTCCCGGCCTATTGGCTCAATGAGCCGAATCGCCAAGCAAACACCATTGAAGGTCAAGCCAATCGCTTTATCTCTTGGGGATCGGGCCTTTTCGCGCCAACCGCTGAAGGTGGATTCAACTGCGCAGGTTGCCACGGTGGAATGAATGGTGCTGGTGGCGCTGCGCCTTACACCGTGACAGATTCAAAGACGGGCGAAGTAAAGGCCGTGACCTGGAAAGCACCCGCGCTCAATACGGTTTTCTACCGCTTCGATGTCAGTGAAGTTCGTTTCATTTTGGTCTATGGCCGACCATTCTCGCCGATGTCCCCTTGGGGTGTTGATGGTGGCGGACCGTTGAACTCTCAGCAAATCGATACGTTGATTTCGTACCTCAAGAGCATTCAAATTCCGCGCGAAGACTGCATCGTCGCCGACGCCAATCCACTCAATTGTGAGGGCGGACATTTGCCGGTCTCTGAACAAGAGAAGATCCAAGCCGCCGCACAAAAGTCGGTCGATGATGGAACCTACGGCTCAATTGGCGAAGCGTTGTTCAATCTTGAATTGGGATCAGGTGCTTATAGTTGCGCTCGTTGCCACACCCCCGGATGGAGCTGGGGCGAACCCGGACAAACGGGTTCAGGAGCATTTGGTTGGAACCTCACTGGTGGCGCTACCAATAGTCACTTCTCAACCGAACAAGAGATGATTGACTTCATTGCGGCAGGTTCGAAATACGGCGCCAAGTATGGTATTCAGGGTCAAGGCTCTGGACGTATGCCTGGGTTCGGTGACCTTCTCACCGATGAGCAGATCCAACAGATCGTGAACTACGTACGGAACGAACTATGAGCGCACTTCTCAGTATTGGTTGGGAACCCGAACTTCGCGGACTTCTCACCGTCATCATTGGCACGGTCGCATTATGCGGCAGCGTCTATTTGCTTCTTGGCACCAACCTTGGTATCCGCCTCGGTCTTTTGGTCGCTATGGCCGGACTGTTCGGTTGGATGTTGATGATGGGCGTCATTTGGATGACGTACGGAATCGGCCTCAAAGGAAACGAACCGACATGGAAACCCTCAGAACCTTTCACGATCGTTCGCGATGGCACATTGCTACATGAAGCTGGCGTGATCGATGGACCGGTGACAGTGGCTGATAACGCGAGTTTCCCCGAAATTGCCGCGACCGCTGCAACTGCTTTAGAAAATGAAAAGTGGGAATTGCTTCCGACCGACGATCAAGGTCGCGGCCAGGCCATTGCTGCAGCTGATGAAATCATTCAGGTTGAGGCCGAAATGTACGCTGCCGGCGAATACGAAGCAGTTGCTGTGTACGAACGTGGCGGCGAGCGTTATCCGAAGTTCGGTGACGAAGTCGACTTCATAGCGTTCTTCCACAAGCCGCACTATTCAGTTGTTGAAATTGCACCACTGTTGCCGCAGCGTGATGAGCCAGGTCGTGCACCAGCTCGACCAGTTATTGACCAAAGCCAGCCCCACCAATACGTGATCATGATTCGCGATCTTGGTTCAAAGCGCCAGCCAGCGTTCTTTATCACGGTCGGTTCCACCATCATTTTCTTGTTGTGCTGTCTGATGCTGCATCGTCGAGACAAGATGGTTGAGGCGCATGTCTCGGGCGCGACGACTCCTGCGAAGGCATAACGCATGGGTCAGTACCTTCCCGTTCTTGCTTTAACGATTCTCGGAATTCTGTTTGGTGCTCTGAGTTTTGTTGCGTCACGTTTGTTGGCCCCGCGTCGACCGTCGTCGGCAAAGGAAGCACCCTACGAATGTGGCATTGTTCCGACACGTGAACCACCTGAACGTTTTCCGGTGAGTTTCTACATCGTGGCGATGTTGTTCATCATGTTTGACATTGAAATCATCTTCATTTATCCATACGCAGTCAACCGAGCAGAGCTCGGTGCTTTTGCGTTTTGGGAAATGTTGGCCTTCAGCGTTGTGTTCTTTCTAGCTTTTGTCTATGTCGTTGCTCGAGGCGCCCTTGATTGGGGTCCGGTTGCAAAGGCGCGTCGACTTCTCGACGGTGTCTCGGCCACCCGCACGTCAACATCGACAATTCGTCGCGTCGGTCTTGAAGGCCGCGTCGATAACGACCAGGCTGCCTGAGTAGTAGGGGAATCGATATGGGTGTAGTTCGCAACGTACTCGACGATGGACTTGGTGGCCTTGAACACAACTTCATCACTGGTCGCATTGAAGACCTCGTCAAGTGGTCGCGTAGTCGCTCAAGTTGGGGCGCAACGTTTGGTTTGGCGTGCTGTGCAATTGAAATGATGGGCACGGGTGGTCCGCACTATGACATCGCTCGTTTTGGTATGGAAGTTTTCCGCGCCTCGCCGCGTCAAGCCGACATCATTATCGTCGCTGGTCGCGTGAGCCAAAAGATGGCGCCAGTGTTGCGTCAGGTGTACGACCAAATGATGGAACCCAAGTGGGTGATCTCGATGGGTGTATGTGCATCAAGCGGTGGCATGTTCAATAACTACGCGATTCTTCAAGGCGTCGACCAAATTGTTCCCGTTGATGTGTACGCGCCAGGCTGCCCGCCAACACCCGAGACTCTCATTCATGCCATTGAAACTTTGCACCAAAAGATTGAAGATGGCGAAATTATGCGTCGACGAGCAAACAGCGGTGCCGGCGCGAATATTCACATCACCGAGATCCCTGCCCAGACATCACCAGTAGCGGTCTCGCTTGGTCGTCCTGAAGTTTTGGGGACGCGGTTATGAGTGATGGCACAACCGAAGTTGATGTAACGCCTGAACCGCAACCGCAACTACACGGTTGTCCCGTCAGCGATTCTCGTGGCCAAACAGTTGTGCACCCAACCCGTGCGCAATACGTGGCCTTGATGAAGAAGTTGCTTGATGGCGGATATGTCATGTGCAGCGATCTCACCGCAGCTGATTACTTAACTCACTCGGGACGCACTTTGCCCGAGGGTATTGACGCAGAACGATTTGAAGTTGTCGTCAACCTCACGGCAATCGCGACGCGAGATCGCATTCGTGTGCGTGTTCAAGTTCCAGAATCCGATCCGACCATTGCGTCCTTGTTTGATTTGTGGCCAGGCACCGAGGCGATGGAACGAGAAGTCTTTGACATGTTTGGACTTTCGTTTGACGGACATCCCGATCTCACTCGTATCTTGATGCCTGAAGATTGGGATGGTCATCCTCTACGCAAGGACTATTCGATTGGTCGTATCCCGGTGCAGTTCAAGGGGTCTAACTCATGACATCGGTAGAGAACATTTTCAAGACCAATGAAGGCGCGCAGGAAATGCGTGCTCGCAGCGAAATCAGCGCCAAAGAAATTTTGCGCGAGGTCGGGTCAGTTCTGCGTATGAGCGAGGCCGAAGCCGCCAAGCTTGGACAGATTCCGGCTGATGCCGACGAAGATCAAACCATGATCATCAACATGGGACCACAACACCCCAGTACCCACGGCGTGTTGCGACTCATGCTTGAACTTCAAGGCGAGAAGGTTTTGCGTTGCAAGCCCATCATCGGTTACTTGCACACCGGTATGGAGAAGACTGGTGAAGAACTCACGTACATGCAAGGTGGCACCAACGTCACGCGCATGGACTATTTGAGTCCTCTCAATAATGAACTGGTTTTCTCTATGGCAGTTGAAAAGCTGCTCGGAATTGAAAATGACATACCTGAGCGTGCGGTGTGGATGCGCATGTTGCTATCTGAACTCAACCGTATGAGCAGTCACTTGCTATTCCTTGCCACAAACGGCATGGACCTCGGTGCCGTCTCGATGATGTTGTACGGCTGGCGAGAACGTGAAGAAGTTTTGCGCTTCTTCCAAAAGGTCACTGGTCTGCGAATGAATCACAACTTCATTCGACCTGGTGGAGTCGCCGCCGACTTGCCTGCAGGTTGGCGCGATGACGTTCTAGAAATTCTTGAGATGTTGCCTGGTCGTTTGGCCGAGTACGACATCTTGATGACCGATCAGCCCATTTGGCGTGAGCGTCTGCAAGGTGTTGGTGTGATCACTGCCGACGAAGCTTTAGCTCTCGGTACCAGCGGACCAATTTTGCGTTCAACGGGTGTCGCTTGGGACTTGCGTCGCGATCAACCGTACTTGCATTACGACAAAGTTGAGTTTGATGTCATCGTTGGTTCATACGGTGACGCCTTTGACCGCTACGCCATTCGAATCAACGAAATTCGTGAATCAATTCGCATCGTCTACCAGATTCTTGATGCGATGCCGCAAGGTGACTACCGCATTCAGAATAAGAAGGTCACGCCACCGCCGCGGGCGCGCATTGATGAATCAATGGAAGCATTGATTCACCACTTCAAGATTTTCACCGAAGGTTTCAAAGTGCCTGAAGGTGAGGTGTACTCCGCAATTGAAAGTCCCCGCGGAGAAATCGGTTGTTACATCGTGAGTGATGGTGGACCAAAGCCATATCGCATTCACATGCGTGCCCCAAGTTTCGTCAACATTCAAGCCTTGCCGCACATGATGCGCGGTGGTTTGGTAGCCGACGCGGTTGCAGTGATTTCGTCTATTGACCCAGTTCTAGGAGAGGTCGATCGCTGATGGCCCGCTTAACAGAAGACAACGTACGTCTCGCTAAAGAGATCATTGGTCGTTATCCACGACCGCGTTCAGCAACAATTCCGTTGCTGCACCTTGCACAACAGCAAGATGGTTATGTCACTAATGATGCAATGGTTCACATTGGCGAACTCGTTGGTGCAACATCGGCCGAAGTGTATGGAACCGCATCGTTCTACGAAATGTTCAAGTTTGAACCGGTTGGCAAGTACCTCGTCAACATTTGCGGAACGATGTCATGTGCATTGATGGGTTCAGAAGAACTCATGCATCACGCCGAACACAAACTCGGAGTCAAGGCGGGCGGAACAACCAGCGACGGAATGTTCACTCTTGAACACGCTGAATGTCAGGCTGCATGTACCGAAGCTCCATGCTTGCAAGTGAACTATCGCTATCGCTTCCGTGTGACTCCGGAAAGTTTTGATTCATTGATTGATGATTTGTCGGCTGGTCGTTTGACTTCTGAAATTCCCGATCACGGAACTGTTGCCAAAGTTCGTCAGCACATTCCTGCCGATCGTGGTGTTGGTGCAGTGCCACCCGAATCAGTGACTGAAGCGCCGGCATGGCTCGATGGGAAGGCTGCGCTATGAGTGGAACATACGCCCACGCTCCTGGCTTCATTGCCGGAGATCGTCCAAAGATCGTGACCTCTCGCTTTGAATACGAAGACTCGTACACACTGCAGCGTTACTTGGCAACTGATGGCTATCAAGGTTTGCGCGCAGCACTTGGTCGTGCGGCTAATGAAGTGCACGACGAAGTGAAAAGCGCAACTGTTCTTGGTCGTGGTGGAGCTGGTTTCCCCGCTGGCACCAAGTGGGGCCTCACACCACAAGGTGTGTACCCGCGCTACTTAGTTGTCAACGGTGACGAAAGCGAACCCGGAACTTACAAAGACCGTTTGCTCATGGAGCGTGACCCACATCAGCTCATCGAAGGTTGTTTGATCGCGTGTTATGCGGCCGGACTTTCACAGTGCTTCTTGTATATCCGTGGCGAAATGGCTTTGGCGCAAGAACGTGTAGCCGCAGCATTGAATGACGCATACGCCGCCGGATACGTGGGCAAGAACATTTTGGGATCAAAGTTTTCGGTAGACATCGTGTTGCACTGGGGTGCTGGTGCTTACGTCGTCGGTGAAGAAACTGCACTGATTGAAAGTCTTGAAGGTAATCGCGGAATGCCGCGACTCAAGCCACCGTACTTCCCGGCCGCTATTGGTCTGTATGGTCAACCGACCATCGTGAACAATGTGGAAACTTTGGCGAACTTGCCTTGGTTGATGCTGAACGGAGCCGAGGCCTACACCGCCATCGGAACCAAGACGTCACCAGGGACGCGCATGGTTGCAGTGAGCGGACATGTCAATCGCCCCGGTGTATACGAAATCATTAACGGCATCACCACCTTCCGCGACTTGTTGTACAAAGAAGAATTCTGTGGTGGTATTCGTAACGGCAACAAGTTGAAGGCTTTTGTCCCGGGTGGCGGATCGGCACCGTGGTTCACCGAAGATCAACTTGATGTTGCATTCGAAGGACCACAAGCTGGCGCTGCTGGTTCAATGCTCGGATCGGGTGCCGTCATGGTGATGGATGAAACCACCGACATTCCCGCAGCTGCTCTGACATTGACTCGTTTCTACGCTCACGAATCATGTGGCAAGTGCACGCCATGTCGCGAAGGTGGAACGTGGCTAGAGCGCATTCTCAGTCGAGTCGTTGACGGCAAGGGCACCATGGCTGACCTTGACCAACTGATTGAAGTTGGAACATCAATTTGTCCCGGTGATTTCCCGCACGCCTCAAATGAGAAGTTGGGAATTAGCGCAGTTCCGTTCCCATACAAGATGAATACCATTTGTTTTGTCGGACCATCGGCTTACGCGCCGGTCAATTCGGCTCTTGTTTTGTTCCGTGAAGAATTTGAAGCCAAGATCGTCAAGCGCAATACGATCCCCGTTACCGCCGTTGGAGCCGCGTCATGACCACGACTGAACCCAACATCGAAAACGCGGCACCGGTTGACACGCCCATTGATCCCAATGCCATCACGATGTCGATCAACGGGAAGTCCGTTGCGGCTCGTAAAGGCGAACTGATCATCGCCGCTGCTGATCGCAGTGGCGATTACATTCCGCGGTTTTGCTATCACCCACGAATGAGTGCTGTCGGCATGTGCCGTCAGTGTTTGGTCGAAGTTGAAGGTCCACGCGGACCGATGATGGTGGTCAGTTGTATGACCCCCGTCGCCGAAGGCCAAGTTGTGCGCACCGAAACCGAACAGGTCAAGCGCGCGCAAGAGGGCATCGTTGAATTGTTGTTGGCAAATCACCCGCTTGATTGTCCAGTATGTGACAAGGGCGGCGAATGCCCATTGCAAGATCAGGCCTTTAGTCACGGACCTGGCGAGAGTCGCTACATCGAAGAAAAGCGTCATTACGAAAAGCCAATTCCGATTAGCGAATTGGTTTTGCTAGACCGTGAGCGTTGCATCTTGTGCGATCGTTGTACGCGATTTGCTGATGAAGTCGCAGGTGACGCACTCATTCACTTCACGTCACGCGGTAACAATACGCAAGTTCAAACTTTCCCAGATGAACCGTTTAGTTCATACTTCTCGGGTAACACAGTGCAGATTTGTCCAGTAGGCGCATTGACTGCTCAGCCGTACCGATTCAAGGCGCGCCCATGGGATCTCGAGAAGACCGAAAGCACGTGCACCACTTGTTCAGTCGGTTGTCGAATCACCGTTGAATCAAGTCGTGACGAGTTGTTGCGCTATCAGGGTGTTGACAGCGATCCCGTTAACCATGGTTGGTTGTGCGACAAGGGTCGCTTCAACTTTGAATCGGTGAAGAGCGATGATCGTCTTGCTGAGCCGATGGTGAAGCACAACGGTGCGTTAATCCCAACTTCTTGGAGTTCGGCTCTACAGACTGCTGCCAATTTGATTTCGCAAGCCATCAACGATGGTGGTGCGCAAAGCGTTGCCATCATTGGTGGAGCACGTGGCACTAATGAAGATGCTTACGCATGGTCGTTGTTGGCTCAGGCTCTAGGCGTCACCAATGTCGATGCACAACTCGACGATGGTTTGCCGGCATCTGTGTACGGTTACAGCCAGGCAACGATTGATCAAGCAGCAAATGCAACGACAGTTATTTTGTTGTCACCTGACCTCAAAGAAGAATTGCCCGTTTTGTACTTGCGCTTGCGTGATGCTTCAGAAAAGAAGCGCAGCAAGTTGATTGAGTTTGCCCCCAAGCAAACGGGCATCACGCGTTATGCCTGGAAATCTGTTGCTTACGAACCTGGTAACCAGGTTGCAGTTGTTGCGAGCACCTTGGCTGATGCAACAATTGCCGCTCAGGTTGCTAAGGGATCAGTTGTCGTTATCGTCGGTCGCGCCAACTTGGCAGAAGATGATTCATTCACGATGGCCGCACTTGATGCGATTATGGCTGTTGCTCCTCAGGCATCAGTTCTTCCGGTGATCCGTCGTGGCAACGCTCGCGGAGCAGTTGAAAGTGGTTTGGTGACCGGATCAACAACTTCGATCTTGCGTTCAGCTGCTGCTGGAAAGATCAATTGCTTGATTCTTCTTGGTGCCGATCCCATCGCTGATGTGCGCGACACCGAACTTGCTCGACAGGCAATGGCGGCGGTTCCACACATCATCGCCGTTGATACCTTCGCCTCAAATTCATCACAGCGTGCCGATGTATTATTGCCGGCTGCTGCATTTGGTGAAAAAGATGGAACGACAACCAACCTTGAAGGCCGAGTAACCCAACTCAACCGCAAGGTCAATGTTCATGGCACCGCTCGTCCCGATTGGATGATTGCTCTTGAACTTGCTGATTACTTGGGTCATGACTTGGGTGTTGGCTCAGTTCAAGAAGTACATCAACAACTAGTGCGCAAAGTCGCGGCATTCGCTGATGCGACTCGTGCTGCTCTGGCCATTAACCCAGACGGAATTTTGTTGCGTCGCTCATCTGGCAATAGCGCTTCGGTTGCAGTACCAGCAGTACCTGATCGTCCCGGTTTTGGTTATCGCTTGGTGGTCGGTCGTAAGTTGTATGACAACGGCAGCAACGTTGCCCATTCGGCTTCATTGGCGCCCTTGGCACCGGGCTCGGCATTGCACATGCATCCCCTTGACCTTGAACGATTGGGCGCTGCGGTCGGTGCACAAGTCAAAGTGTCAAGTGAACGAACTTCTATCGTGATGCCGATTGTTGGCGACGAAGCGGTCACACGCGGAACGGTGTGGGCAGCCTGGGCACAAAGTGGCTCAAATATTGGCGAGCTCATTGATTCGTCACGTTCGGTGAACGATGTGAAGGTGGAAACACTGTGAACAACACGACTGCACTTCTCGGACTAGATCCCATCGCCATCGGTGATTTGATTTGGACACCACTATTGATCATCTTGCTCAAAGTTGTTGTGGTCTTTGTGATTGGACTTGTCGCCACCATGTTGATGGTGTGGTTTGAGCGCAAAGCAATCGCCGGCATGGGTAACCGCATCGGACCAAACAAGGCGGGCCCGTGGGGTTTGTTGCAGACTTTGGCCGACGGAATCAAGTTGTTCTTCAAAGAAGACTTGCTGCCCGATCGTGCTGACCGTTTTGTCTTCAAACTGGCTCCTTACTTGGCATTTGTTCCGGCCTTCTTGGTGTGGGCAGTCATTCCACTCGGTGGAGATTTCTCAGACGGTAAAGATGGTCTGGTCACGTGGTTTGGTCACGCAACCCGTGTGCAGTTAGCCGATCCACCGATTGGTGTGTTGTTGTTGCTGGCACTGTCATCAGTTGCGGTGTACGGAATCATGTTGGCTGGTTGGTCAAGTGGTTCGAAGTATCCATTGCTTGGATCAGTTCGTGCGTCGGCGCAAATGGTTTCATATGAAGCCGCACTCGGATTAAGTATCGCCACCGTGATTTTGTTGGCTGGAACTTTGTCAACCAGTGGCATTGTTGGTCATCAATCGAGTTTTGCTGATTGGCATGTTGTGTCAACAGGCGTGATTCCGTTCATCATCTTTATGTTGGCGGCGACCGCAGAAATGAATCGTCCTCCATTCGACTTAGTTGAAGCCGAACAAGAACTTGTTGGTGGTTTCAATACCGAATATTCGAGTATTCGATTCGGCTTGTTCTTCCTGGCTGAATTCATGAACACCATCACGATGAGTGGTGTCATTGTGACGCTGTTCTTCGGTGGCCCGCAAGGTTTGTTTGATATCCCCGGAATTCCTGGTGCAATTGAAGGGTCCATTTGGCTCATCGCCAAAGTGCTCGTGTTCTTATATATCTATGTCTGGATGCGAGCCACTTTGCCTCGCTTCCGTTACGACCAGTTGATGGACCTTGGTTGGAAGATCTTGATTCCTGCATCACTTGGTTGGTTTATGTTGATGGCGGTCTTGCGCCTTGGACGTGACAAAGACTGGAACGCCGGACTCGTAGCCATCGTGGCTGCAGTAGTGATTCTTGGATGTGTCGCATTGATGTCGACTGCCGTCAAAGTAAGTAAAGCCAATCGCGAACGTGAAGGAGCGATGTTCTGATGGGTTACCTCGGAGGATTTCTTGTCACGCTGGCTCAGGTCGGTCGTCGCAACAAACTGACCCTTGAGTATTCAGGTGGTCGTGAAAACAAAAAGGGCAAACCGCAAAAAGATGAGAAGGCACCCAAGCCCGAACGTTTGCATGGTCGCCATGTTTTGAATCGTTATGAAGACGGCATGGAGAAGTGCATTGGTTGCGAACTGTGCGCCGGTGTCTGCCCAGCCAAGTGCATCTACGTGCGTGGCGCCGACAACGATCCCGAGAATCCCACCTCACCAGGTGAGCGATTCGGTTTCGTATACGAGATCAACTACTTGCGTTGCATCCACTGTGATCTTTGTGTTGAAGCTTGCCCGACCGAGGCGATTACCGAGTCGAAGTTGTTTGAGTTCTCATTCACGAATCGTCGCGATGCCATCTACACCAAGGCTGAACTTGTGGTCGGAGATGACGGTAAGCCACAGCAGTTGCCATGGGAAGACTGGCGCGAAGGCGAAGACATCTTGACCTCAGGTTGGTTGCGGGCAACTGCACCGTCGGGGGACGCGACCTTTGAAGGTGTCGTTGGTTGGAGTGGTGAGTTGGGCTACGGCGTTCGCGCGCCAGAGCCAGCTCAAGATCAGAGAGACGAGGCTGGTCACTGATGGAACTAGTGGTCTTTGTTCTTGCAGCCGCCATGATTTTGGTAGGCGGACTCGGAGTAGTTCTTCGTAGTCATCCAGTGCATGCTGCATTGAGTCTGATCCTGACTCTGTTCGGTGTTGCAGTGATGTTCGTTGCTCAAGAGGCCCATTTTCTTGCGGCGGTGCAAGTGATTGTCTACGCCGGCGCAATTGTGGTGTTGTTCTTGTTCGTCATCATGCTTCTTGGCGTTGATCGTACCGAAGACATCAAAACTGAGCCGTTCAAGGTTCAGCGTCCGTTAGCGATCATTGTTGGGCTCGGAGTTATCGGTTTGGTGACGGCAGCTGTTGTGGCGTCTCGCGATGTTGTAGCAACACGTGGCTCGGGCATTGCCGAACCAGCGATGACCGACCCTGACTCAAACATTCGTCAACTTTCACGCAGTGTGTTCGGTGATTACGTTGTGGCTTTTGAAGTGACATCGGTGTTGCTGGTTGTTGCGGTTGTCGGAACTGTGTTGCTCACTCGCAAAGTGAAGTCGACGTCTAAGGAGTCTCAGTGATGTCAGCTTTGGTCGCCGCGGCGACGCCAACCGCTACGTGGTATTTGGTGCTTGCCGCAGTCTTATTCGGAATCGGCACTGTTGGGGTTTTGGTTCGTCGAAATCCTCTTGTGATGTTCATGTGTATTGAACTCATGTTGAATGCTGTCAACTTGTCATTCGTGGCGCTAGCAAAGCGACTTGGTGATATTGGTGGACAAACCACGGTGTTCTTTGTGATGGTTGTGGCGGCGGCAGAAGTTGTCGTCGGTCTCGGCATCATCGTGTCCATTATGCGTAAGCGCCCAGGCGCCAACGTTGACGACATTTCGGCGTTGAAGGGCTGAGGGGTAAACGATGCTCGATCTCATATGGCTCATCCCAGCGCTACCGCTTACTGGGTTTATTCTGATTTTGTTGTTCGGTCGCTTGTTAGGCGAACCGAAGTCCGGAATCTTGGCAGCACTGATGGTGGCCGGTTCATTCGTTGTCTCCGTCGCAGTATTTTTCGAATTGCTGTCAAAACCGATGGAAGAACGCCATCATGTGCTCACAGCGTTCTCGTGGGTCCCGATCGGTTCTTTGCATGTTGACTTGGCCTTCCTGGCCGATCCGCTCAGCATCACGATGGCTTTGTTTGTGACCGGAATCGGATCGCTTATTCACTTGTACGCCATTGGTTATATGCACGGCGATCCGAAGTTCTCCAAGTTCTTCTTGTATCTCAACTTGTTCGTGTTCTCGATGTTGATGTTGGTCATGGGCGAAAACTTGCTCGTCACCTTCCTCGGTTGGGAAGGCGTGGGTACTTGCTCGTACTTCTTGATCTCGTTCTGGCACACCCGCGAAAGCGCAGCAACTGCTGGAAAGAAAGCTTTTGTTACCAACCGTGTTGGTGACTGGGGCGTGATGATGGCGATGTTCTTGGCTTTCGGTGCCACCGGAACATTGAGTTATGCCGGAATCAATCACGCTGCCGAGTCGGGCGCACTGTCTGCTGTCACCGCAACAGGTATCGCAATGATGTTGTTCATTGGCGCGTGCGGTAAGAGTG
>CALPPJ020000008.1 GCA_943325425.2 Bifidobacterium breve
AGGAACCAATTCGTGGCGGGTGATTCGCAAACAATATCTGTTCCAGGATTTGTTCCTGGCGAACGAGTGCAATACATTCTTGCCTCGACTCCACAATTGTTGGCGAGCACCACTGCTGATGTCAATGGCATTGCAACAGTAACTTTTGTATTCCCTCGCGATAGTCAAGGTTTTCACACCTTGGCAATATTCGCTCCGGTCAGTGCTCGTGGAATGCGTCAAGCAATTTTCATTCACCCAGTCGGCACAGTGCTCGGCCTCGGCACATTGCCTAAGACCGGTTCAGAAATTCAATTGTGGTTGCCATTTGTCATAGCAATCTTGGGCTTCTTGCTCATCACAATCTCAGGGAATCGCCGGCGCAAGATAGCGTAAGGATCATGAGCGAACATGCCCCAATCGTAGGTCCTGCCGAAGACGGAACGATCAGTCCAAGTGTTGGTCTTTCAGTCATCCATCTTTTTGCCAAGCCAACTTTGGTGTATGAGGCGGAAGAATTCATCGCGGCAGTAAAAGAGGCTGAAGCTCAAGGTGTACAAGTTGTGTGTATCTCAATGCTTGGCCATAAGGCTGACGTGGCAATCATGGCGCTCACTAAGGATTGGCGTTTGCTGCGCAAGTTTCAAACTGCGATTCAACACGCTGGTCTCGACATCATTGACAGTTATGTGTCAATGACCGAAGTCAGTGAATACGCCGTTGGTATGCCTGAGGCAATGTTGACACCACGGCTGTACCCGCAACTTCCACCTGAGGGCAAGTTGGCGTGGTGTTTCTACCCGATGAGCAAGAGCCGCGTGAAAGACGCGAACTGGTTCACTTTGCCATATGACCGCCGCAAAGAACTGATGCACGAACATGGCACAAGTGGACGCAAGTTTGCCGGTCGAGTGATTCAGGTCGTCACTGGTTCGACCGGAGTTGACGATTTCGAATGGGGAGTGACGTTATTTGCCAATCGCCCAGATGATTTGAAAGAAGTTGTCTACACGATGCGATTTGATGAAGCATCTGCGGTCTATGCCGAGTTCGGAACGTTCTATGTCGGAACCGTGACCGACGTCAGCGAGCTTGCAAGCCTGATTTAAGGCGAGGCAATAACGCTGATGCGTTCACTGAATTGGCTATGACCTTGGTCGTTGAAGCTAAAGGTGATGAACTCGGCACGCGATGGATCGCCATTGGGATCAAGATCAAGCAGTCCGGTAATACCGTTGTAGTCAATATTGAGCGACTGTTGCAGTAGAGCCAAACAATCCTCAAAGATATTGCAGCCTGATCCGCCGCGGCTCACTTCGGGTACCTGGGCCATGAATTCTTCGGCAAAATCTGACTTGCTTGAAATTGCCGCGAGTGCCAACAAGTTGATGCAGTCGGTAATCGCAGTTGAAAAGGCGGGAAGAGAAATACTGGTGTTTGAATCGGCGCCGGCAAATGCATCAACAGCAACACCGACAAGTTCACGCCGAATATCTGAATCGAGATTGGCATTGCTATTGAGGTCGACGTGCGCAAGAGCGTCATTGACAATGATCTTGTTGGCTGATTTCGTATCAAGCAAACTGTTCAGAAGCCTGCCACCGCTCTCGCTATCTCCGATGAGTGTGATGACCCGATTGGGATCAGCGGTGAGTTGCTCGGCAATTGGGGCGAAGTCGGCAGTGGTTGTGTCGTAGGCGACTTCAGCGATGATGCTGATTCCTTGAACCGACAGTGATCGGCGAACTTCGGCCACGAACGAGCGGCCAAAGGGATCGTCAGGGTAAGCGATACTGGTCTCTACTACTCCAGTCTGTTCAATGACTTGGGCGATTGCCTCACTAGCCAAAATGTCTGATGGTGTAGTTCGCACAAATAAACCATTATCTGGAAACGAAGCGAGTGCAACGGCGGTTGCTGTTGGCGAGCATGAACCGACCTTGTTTTCAACCAACCGTGGAAGAACCGACAGGGCGATTGGTGATGACATCAGCCCGACCAGCGCATCAATATGAAATTCACTGATGAAGTCATCAACCGCGGCAAGCGCTGTTGCCGACTCGTTACCTTCATCGCGCACCACGAGTTCAATATCACGTCCGAGAATGCCACCACTGACGTTCACGACGTTGATTGCATCAGTCGCGACTTGAATGAGCGGCTCGCCTAATTCAGCTCCGGGGCCAGATTCCGGAAGCAACAATCCAAGCCGAAAAACTCCGTCTGAAACTTGTGGGGTAACGGTGGTGGAAACCTGAGGAGTGCTATCGGGCGTAGCGTTTGAATCGGACTGTGAGCATGAGGTGATGCTGCCGAAAATTCCTAATGTCAGCACGATCGCGACAATGGGTCGGCGGCGGGCGTTCATGAACTTCACTCTACGAGAAGCAGAAGTAACAGTTCAGGTTGTTGGCGCATTCATCGGCGGGGGAGGTGGAAGTGGCCGGTCGGACTCAAGTTGTTGTTGCTCGGCAATGAGTTCGGCCTCGTAGCGATCAAGGTTGTCAAGGGCCATCGCAGAAGCCAATTCGATACGAAATTGGACTTCGGTCGCGGGACCCTCGCCGTATCCGATTCCGGCTGGCTGGCTGCCAGTGGTCATCGCGAAAATTGTGATGCCACCTGGTAGGTGTGAACAGCTCATCATTTTGTCGAAGCGCCATTCATGCGTACGTTTAGTCCCGGCAAACATCACGCGTTGATTAGTGACGAGAGCATTGCCCCGATCGGTGGCATCAATTGATTCTTCGCCTTGAGTGATCTTGCCACCGGTTTTACCAGCATTGAGTCGAACTCGACCAAAGATTGGGAACGAGACCCCGCCGTAACCACCGCTGTATTTAGTTGGTTCGCGAACATTTTCGATATAGGCCGAGTTCGCGAGATAGGCAACAGGGAATTCATCTTTCTTCAACATGAATCCATAGTCATTGTGATCGGTGAACTGTTCGGCTGTTTTCCCGTTGCGACAATCACGGACAACCTCGAGCATCGTCTTCAGGGCGTCGAAGTCTTTTTGCCACTGCTGCACCTGTGTCTGCAGTTGGAGCGTTTGCTTCGCGGCGGCCTGAGCAGCCTTTCGCTGTTTACGTGCTTCAAAGAATCCCATGGGCTCACCATATAGAGGGGCTGTGGCATCTTGGGTCAGATTGCTCAGTAGTCAGGTATAAATCTCCCAATCCAGCCAAACCTTGAGCGTTGGCGTGACATGGCTTAGACGTTCTTGAGTAGTTGTGGGCAGAGGTTGTGCCGACAACAGCAGCGGCAGTTTGAAGCCACATGAGCGATCCGACTAAATGCCTGATTACATAACGCAGGTGGATCAGTATTCAACCCGACTTCTCGAGACCTCTGACCGAGTCGTATCTCAGTGGGTTGAACGCCTGATTCAAAAACATTGTGATGAGCGCATGATGTCCAACCTCAAGGACGGAGATCATGTCTCTTCGGTGGTGGCGCGGGTCGGCAATGAAGTGCATACCAAGCTGTGCGATTTGTTGTTATTAGATGTCTTCGAGCAACGCACTAATCCTTTGGCAATTTTTCGTCAGGCAACCCGACCGATTAGCGACCTCTTGAAAACAGCTGGTTGTGCGCCAGTCGTACGGGATGAATTTGATGAGCGCTCATTCCCTGATGACATCTTTGGACTCAGCCCGGCTACGTGGGTTGATATTGACGAGACGATGGTCGAGCCAGGCATCGAGTGGGGCGCATGGAAAGCAGCCACCATCATGATGCGGAAGAAGAAGCAGTAAGAACCGGCTCTGAAATAGTTGTTCCGACGATTTTTCGGTCAGACTGTACACATGGAAGGTCGCCAGCAAGTACTCGCCGACACCAAATTGCGTGGGGTGAAGTTGACCCATGCCTTATGTCAGGCGACTGACGATTGGTTGAGAACTATATGGGCTGATGCGTGCGAGTCCGTCAAAGTTTCGAAGCGAGTCGCACTTGTCGCTGTCGGTGGATATGGGCGAGGAGAATTGGCTCCGTTCAGCGACCTTGACCTGATGCTCGTACATGATGGAGCCAAAAATATTGATGACCTCGCGTCAAAAATCTGGTACCCAATTTGGGACTCCGGAACAAAACTTGGTCACTCGGTTTGCACTGTGAAACAAGCCGTTGAGCTCGCAAAGTCTGAACTAGATGCGGCAACTGCGTTGTTGAGTGTTCGCTTGTTGGCTGGTGACGAATCACTTGCAAATGAATTGAGTGCTGAAGGAGTCAAAACTTGGAAAGCAAGCGCTTCTCTGCGACTGCCCCAACTGATGCAACGAGTTCGTGATCGGCAACATGAAAATGGTGAGGTTGCTTTCTTGCTCGAACCGAATCTCAAAGAGGGATACGGCGGTCTACGCGACATACATGCTTTGATATGGGCCGAAGCAGCTGGAGTTGAAATCACGCGTTCTGATCGTGATGCTTTGAACGCTGGTCGCGATGTGTTGATGGCTGTAAGAGTCGCTCTTCATCGCCACGTAGGACGAGCCGTCGAGGTGATGCATCTTGAAGATCAGGATTCGGTCGCAACTTTGTGCGGATATCGCAATGCCGATGCCTTAGTTGCCGCACTTTCAAATGCCGGACGGTCAGTTGCCTGGGTGGGCGATGAAGTGTGGGCACGTGTTGCTGCAGCAAGAACTAAACCCGTCAAAGATCAACATTTGGCGCCTGGCGTGATTTTGCATCAAGGTGAAGTTCATCTAGATGAAACCGTTGATCCTTCAACCGATCCCACACTGTTGCTCCGTGTCGCGGCCTCGGCCGCGCGGCATAAAGCCCGTATTGATCGCCCAACTCTTGATCGTCTTGCTCAATCATGCCCGCCAATGCCCTCGCCGTGGCCCGTTGGTGCGATTGATGATTTTGTTGGATTGTTGTTGACGGCACACGATGCGATTCCGGTTCTTGAAGCACTTGATCAGCGTGGCTTATGGGTCAAAGTGTTGCCCGAGTGGGCTCCGAATCGCAGCCGACCTCAGCGCAACGCGTATCACCGATTTACGGTTGACCGACACCTGTGGGAGGCAACCGCGAACGCGGCAACATGGGCTGATCGAGTTGCACGCCCCGACCTACTTGTTTTGGGAGCACTCTTTCACGACATCGGCAAGGGTTATCCCGGTGATCACACCGAAGTTGGCGTCACGATGGTTGAGCGCATCGGACCCCGACTTGGTCTGAACGCAGAAGATACTCAAGTGATCTGCAATATGGTGAAGAATCATTTATTGCTACCTGATGTAGCGACGCGCCGCGATTTGGCAGATAGTGCAACGATCATGATGGTCGCTGATGAAGTAAAAACTCCCTTGGTTCTTGATCTTTTACACGGTCTCACTGAAGCCGACAGTTTGGCGACAGGGACTGCAGCATGGGGAACATGGAAGGCCGAGTTGGTGAATGATCTGGTGCGACGGGTTCACCTCGTACTCGGTGGTGCAGAAATTGAAGAAGCACAATGGCGGCTATTTCCAGATGCAGAAGTACTTGAAATGATGGCGGGTGGAGTGGTGACCTTTGGTGTCGCTGATGATTCAGTGACTGTGGTGAGTCCCGACCGTCCTGGAACATTCAGTCGCGTGGCCGGAGTACTGGCCCTGCATGGTTTAGGAGTATTAGGCGCACAAGCCCACTCCGATGAACAGGGAATGGCAGCATCGCAATTTAGGGTGATCGTACCGAGCCATGGGCCCATTGAATGGGCTCCAATTATTCAAAATCTGACGCGAGCACTTCATGGTGAATTGGCGATTGAGGCTCGACTATCTGAACGAGCAAAAACCTATCGTCGCAAGCGTCGTTCGGCCGGAGAGTTAGCTCCGCCACGAGTGACATTCTTTGATGAAGCATCATCAAATGCCACGGTGATTGAAGTGCGTGCGCCCGATCAACACGGAATTTTGCACCGAGTGACTAAGGCAATGGCCGAAGTCGGTTTAGACATTCGTCATGCAACGGTGCAAACAATTGGCGACGAAGTCGTTGACTCGTTCTATGTGCGAACCGCTCGAGGCGAAAAGTTGACCGACAAATTCCATCGTCAAGAAGTTGAACGAGCGATTCTGTTCTCGTTGGCTCCGTAAGAGGTAACTTCTAGTTATGAGCGATGCAACGTCAGCAGATTTCACTCGCGACTTAGTGCGTTGGAGCGAAACTCTCGCCGGGATTGCTCGTACCGGAATGGGCTTCACACAAAACTTGTACGAGCGCGAACGCTACGAAGAGGTCCTTCATGTTGCAGCTGATATTAAGGCTGCTGCAGATGAAGCATTAGAAGTACGCCGCGAACAAGATCACTTCGTTCAAGAGTGGATGGAATCAATCGGTGAGGGGATCCCAGGGTACGTCACTCCAAAAGTCGCAATTGGTGCAATTGTCGGAAACGATGACGGTGAAATTCTTCTGATGCAACGTGCCGACTCTGGAATCTGGTTGTATCCAACTGGTTGGGCTGATGTGGGTTATTCGGCCAGTGAAGTGGCGGTCAAAGAAGTTCTGGAAGAAACAGGCATCGAATGTGAGCCAATGCAATTGCTCGGCGTTGTTGATGGTCAGCGAATGGGTTTCAGTCGCTTCGGTATGTATATGTTGCTCTTTCATTGCCGTGCGACTGGCGGAACTTTGCAAGGTCATCCGCTTGAAACGAGCGGGCTCGGCTGGTTTGCGGCAGATGCATTGCCGAGTGCTACCGCCGGAATTGAATGGTGGGGACAGATGGCATTCAATGCGATCAATGGTGAGCGATCAATCGCAACATTTGATTCGCCACGTCCAACAGTGTGGCGCCAGGGTGACTCAGCAGACTGAATCAGTCGTCGTGTTGACTACGTAAGAACTGTTCGACTTCTTCCATGAGGGCGTCGCTGTCAACTGGCTCATCGGGAAGCGGACCACTCAGGGGCGGAGCGTCGTCCATTCCTTCAAAACGAAGTTGATCAGGTGACACGCCGTACGACGGCATGTCATCTTCGTCGTCGTAATCTTCGTCGTAGTCATCATCGTCATCATCACTGCGGTTTTCGAGGCGATCGAGATAACGGACCATTGAAGGATCGCTACTGATGAGATCATCAATTTGCTCTTCGTAGAGTTCGGCCTGTGCATCAAGCATCATTGTGGGCGCATCGCAGCCAACAATTTCGGCAAGGCGTTCGATGAGCGCAGAGGCTGCTTTTGGTGAAGGAATTTGTGCTGCGTATGCTGGCACCGCGGCCCACAAAGAAGCAGTAGAAAAGCCGGCAGTGTGAGCAGCATCATTGAGAACGCCGACGATTCCGGTGGGGCCTTCGTAGCGACTGCGTTGCAAATCGTGGGCATCGATCATTGTTTGATCAGTAGCGGTTCCGAGCACTTGGGTTTCGTGGCGGTGCGGAACATCAGCCAAGAGTGCACCGAGAGAAATAAAAGTTGATGCGTTGTATTCGCGAGCGACGCCAACAATCTGTTCGCTAAAGAGTTTCCAACGTAACGCTGGCTCGGGACCGAGGACAAGAATCAGATCAACATCACCACTGGTGACGCTCCAAAGACTGACGGTCGGCCACACAATGTGACGCGTTGAATCGGTGTTGAGCCGAACATGCGGGCGAATCGTTGCGAAGTCAGTGAATTCTTCGGGATTGATTTCGGCAAGAGGTGCCGCTCCCAGATTTTCAACGAGATGTTTGACGGCTGTGCTGGCAGCATCGGCGGCGTCATTCCAGCCAGTAAAGGCGGCGATGACATGGGGTCGACGCAATTCAGGTCGACGGATCCAACGGACGTGTTCAAGATCAGCCATTGACCGTAACGATACCGCCCAAAATGGGGTCCGAAATCAGTTCACCCACACCACTTTGGCGCGTCTTTACGGTTGTATTTACAGAATCGGGCGGATAATGAACTGGCCAAATCCGCCGTCTCCAGTGACCTCGTCGACGAGGTTGCTCTCGTACACCTCGTTCGGACCCTGCATGAGGTCGTACTCAGTGGCACCAGCTGGCGTTGTTACCAAAGTCCAGGCTTGGCGTTTATAGGTCAAGTTCTGTGGATGAAGACGGTGAGCCTCTTTCCACCACTGCACCGCGGCATCTGAATTGTTTTGGCGGTGGAAGTATTCACCAAGTTCGAAACATGCAGTTGCTCGCGCTTCATTGTCGGAGCGCGGCTGACTTCGGGCGATGACTTCGTCGGGAGTGAGAGCAAAATGCGATGACGATCCATTGCGGACCCAATCCAAAATTGCTTCGCGATAGGCCTCGGCATCATCGGGAATTGCTTTAACTGCGTGCATCATTTTGCTCAGCTGTTCGGGAAGACCTTCGGGAATTTCCATATCACGTAATGGACTACGTTCAATTGATGCGCCTTCGGCTGGCCGAACCAACACGCCGTCTTCGTCAATCCATGCGGCCATCGGAATATTTGTAAATCCGAATAATGAATTGGTGATATGCAACGTGTCAACCAAACTTGGATGCGTTGGATTGACGAGGTCATTCCAAGGCTTCGCTAAAGCTGGATCAATATCAAGTGCAACGGTAACGACAGTTGCGCCGAGAGCTTCGATTTCATTGTGAAGTGCTTGCCACCCGGGCAAGCTAGAGCGGCAGCCTCAATAACTAGACCAGGCAACCAAAACAACTTTCTTGCCACGCAATGATGACAACTTGAATGAATCGCCGTTGAATGTTTTTAACTCGGGGTCGGCGGCAACTGCGGTGCTGAGAGATTTGCCCGAGAGAGTTGCGGAACCAAGCGCCCACACTCCGTGATTGGCGTCGTGGACAAGTGGCATACCCAATTTTTGTGCGGCGATTGCAATGTCAATCATGCCGTCGGGAGATAACGCACCTGGAGCTGGAACACATACTTCGCCGCGACACAGCCCTTCTGGCTTTGGTTGCCAGTCGGTTGCGCGTGCGAACTCGTCGGCGGTAGCGCGGAGTTCAGTCAAGATCATGTCGTCAGTATGTCACTCAAGCCGCATGAAAGTGTGGTTGGGGCCTCTCTCTAGCCGAGACTGCGAACTTTAAGGGCATGGGCCTTTTCGTGGAATTTGGCCCGAATGAGATCTTCATCAACCCCGAGCACACGCCCGTTTTCCATGATGAACCGGCCATTCACGATGGTGTGGCGCACATCGTCGGCGCGGGTTGAATAGACGAGCGCAGACATCGGGTCATAAACCGGCTGGGCATGAGCGGTATCAAGGTTGACCACGATGACATCGGCCTTGGCACCAACTTCAAGTCGACCAGTATCTGGGCGGTTCATGGCGAGAGCACCTTGATAGGTCGACATCTCAAGGAGTTCGTTGATCTTTAAGAATTCAACATCGCTCGTGTTGGTCTTGTGAATGAGCCCAGCGAATTTCATTTCTTGGAACATATCGCTGGCGTTATGGCTTGCTGGTCCATCGGTTGCCAGGCCGACTGTGATTCCGGCTTCGCGAACTTGGCGAAGGGGCATCGTGCCCGAACCTAATTTTGCGTTACAGACGGGGCAGTGACCAATCTTGGTGCCGGTTTCGGCCAACAACTTGATATCGGTTGCATCGAGTTGCGAACAATGTCCTGCGGTGACATCTGGTCCAAGGAAACCTAGCGAGTGCAACCATTGCACTGGGCGCAGACCATAGTTGTCTAGGCAATAATTCACCTCCTGCATACCTTCGGACAAATGAGTGTGAATCGGTACTTGGTGTGCGTCAGCAACTTCGCGAACGAGTCGCCACATTTCTTCGCCACATGAATAGACCGCGTGCGGTGACAATGCGATGCGTAAAAGGTCGTCGCGAGTCTTGTGGTGTTGCGCGGCAAGATTGCCAAAATTGTTAATGGTCTTCCACGAGTAGTCGGTAATTGAGGCGTAGAGGCCGCGATCGGCGAACCCGTATCCGAGTGTTGCGCGCAGGGGAATCTCTTTGAGGGCTTCAATTTGAGGTTCAACTGCGTACGCATCGAAATGTTCGTTGAATGATGTGATTCCGGAGCGTGCCATTTCAACAAGGCCGCACATGCTTGCCCAATAAAGCGTTTCTTCGTCAAAGTTCTGCTTGAGCTTCCACATGGTCTGGAGCCATTCAAAAAGCAGAACGTCTTCAAGAAGTCCGCGAAGCAACAAGTTTGACGCGATGTGCGTATGACTGTTGCAGAATCCTGGCATGACGGCACAGTTACGAGCGTCAATCACTTTCTTGGCGTTAGAAACATCAATGTCTTGTGCTGTTCCCACTGCGCTAATTGCGTTGCCAGTAATGGCAACGACGCCATTGTTGATAACGGTTCGACCCGCCATTGGTAATACTGCGCCGTTAATAATTGCAATATCGATCATTGCAACATTCTTACCGCTTGCGAGTCTTAGCGACGGCTTGCAGCCTCGGCGAGCTCATGAGGACCCGAACTGGGGTAACCCTTGAAGTTTCGAACGACCTGTGACCAGGGCTCAAGGGTCGCAATCAGAAGGTCAAAGTTTTCACCAATTGTGCTGATGACCTGTCGCATTTGCTCATCGGTATTGATTTCGACTTGTTCGCGAAGTTGTCGTCCTTTATCGGTGAAAGCGCCCTCAGCGATGAGGCCACGCGATTCAAGTCGACTGATAGCTGCTGAGTAATCGTCTTCGCTCCAAGCTCGGGTACGGCTATATGACTTGAGGGGGAGTCCCCAAAAGAGTTCGGTGAGTAATCCGATTTCGGTGGCGTCAAGTCCAGCGGAAATCCACGCGGCAGTGTGTGAGTCGCCACGATATTCACGCAACATGTCGCCAAAGTGCCATATCGCACCTAAATCGGTTTCGGGAACTGATTGATGTAGGGCGCCAGCAAAAAGTGGACGACCTTCGGGCCGAAGTACTGCGACTGCACGTTCAAGAATTTGACGAGCCTTGTTGACTCCACCAGGCTTCGCACCAAGGATTCGTTCAAGTTGACCAATTGCGCCATTGCGTCGCGCGGCACAAATGGTTGTTGCGTCAGTGATTTGCCAACCAGCGGTGACCGCTGGGACGACGACGAGCGGATTGAAAACTGCAAAGGCGGCTGCGACCACTTCGCCCGAAACTTGGCCCATCAATGAACCACGACTCGTGAAGTAGGCAACGCTTTCGGGAAGCGCGACTCCATTCATGTCGCCAGGACTTGGTTGGAATCCGAGAGCCACATAGTTGGCATGACATTCGGGCGAAAAGTAGACCTGCCCAATGACGGGCTCGAGTGCGCCACCTAGTGCGCGGGCTTTTGTGGAGAGTTCTCGTGAATCCATGGGCTAACCGTAGAACGCGATCAACCTAGACTCGTTACCGTGAGCGTTGAGATCGAAATATGTGAAGTTGTCGATGACGAAGTCGTGCAGGCATTTGAGATGTTGATCCCACAATTGTCAAAGTCAAACCCACCTCCAAGTCGCACAGAATTAGAAATACTTGTTAAGTCCGAAGCATCGACGCTGTTCTTGGCAAAACTCGATGGACGTATTGTCGGTTCATTAACTCTCGCGATGTTCCGCATCCCCACTGGAGTGCGCGCATGGATTGAAGATGTCGTTGTTGACGATTCGGCGCGTGGGCACGGGGCCGGAGAATCCCTCAATCAAGCCGCACTTGATTTTGCAAAAGCCAACGGCGCCATCACAGTTGATCTGACGTCGCGCCCATCACGTGAGGCTGCGAATCGTTTGTACCAGCGCATGGGTTTTAAACTCCGTGAATCAAATTTGTATCGGTACGAATTGAAAGGCTGACGAAATGTCAAAGATCAATACGGGACGTTTTGCCGCAGACACTGGCGCCGATGGGAAAGTGTTGTTCCTTATCGGAATGAGGTTCAACCAACTTTGGAAAGTTTGGAAGTGGATTCCGGTCTTAACTGCGATGCCGCGCATGTTGATAGAACTGCAAAAGAATCCGTCGCTTGGTTTGGTCGGCAAACCGCGAACATACCTTTCGGGTCGCACAATCTTGGTCTGGCAGTACTGGGAATCTTTCGAAAAACTAACGGCCTATTCAAAGGCCACCAATAATGCCCATCTTCCAGCGTGGCGTGCATTCAACAAGAACATTCGTGACAACGGTTCTGTGGGCATTTATCACGAGACGATTTTGCTTTCGGACTCCACTGTTGAAACGGTCTATGGCAATATGCCGACATTCGGTTTAGCAGCTGTGACCGGTGCCGTGCCCGCAGGAAAACGCGGACAGACCGCGAAGGCTCGTTTGACTGGAGACTCAACGGAGGCTCCGACAGTCGACCCGTACTGACATTTTTTCCTTCAAGTTCCACATCAGAAAACTGCGACCTTTGCGGTAGCGATTTCCTTGTTGTACAAAACTCTTGGCTAATAAGTTGCCGTGTAAGTTGAAGCCTGAACGATTTTCAGGAGGCCAACATGGCGATATTGGGCTATCAAATTCCAAACTTCACGATCCCTGGTGCGAATAGTCATCAGATTTTTCAAAATGTGATTGCACAAGCCAAAGCGGCTGAAGATGCAGGCTTTGACACGGTCTACGTCATGGATCACTTTTATCAACTGCCTGGTCTCGGCGCACCCGAAGAACCGATGTTTGAGTGTTATACCTTGCTCTCGGCAATGGCTCAACACACGAGTCGTATTCAGTTGTCGTCACTTGTAACGGGTAACACCTATCGCAATCCAACGCTGTTGGCCAAGATCATCACCGCTCTTGACATCGTCTCTAACGGTCGGGCCAAGCTTGGAATTGGTGCGGGTTGGTTTGAGCTCGAGCACAACTCGCTCGGATTTGAATTCGGAACATTCACCGATCGTTTTGAAAAGTTAGAAGAGGCATTGCAAATTATTGTTCCGATGCTTCGGGGTGAAAAGGCAAATCTTCAAGGGAAGCATTACCAAGTTATTGATGCAGTGAACTTCCCGGCTCCGGTGTCGCGAATTCCGATCATGATCGGTGGCAACGGTGAAAAGAAGACTTTGCGAATGGTCGCGCAATATGCAGATGAGTCAGATTTGGCAGGCGGACCCATCGAAGATATTGCCCGCAAACTTGAAGTGCTCGACGAACATTGTGCTCGACTTGGGCGAAATCGTTCAGAAATTAAGGTCTCGAAGTTGCAGATGGTTTGTGTTGCTCCAACGATGGAGGAAGCCCATCAAGATCTCGTCGAAATAGCTCAGGCGAAAGGCTGGAGTACCGAGTTAGTTGAAATGATGAAGTCCGTCTTGATTTACGGCGACCCTGACACGGTCGGCGAGAAACTTCTTGCCGCACTCAATAGCGGCATTGACGGACTCTCTATTAATTTGCCAGCGAATGGTCACAAGACTGAACGGATTGCCTTGCTTGGTGAGGTAGCTCAACGCGCCGTTCAGGCAAGCGGAAAGTAAGCGAGAAAATGGCCGTTTTGAAAATTCGTCACTGGATCGCCTGCAGTCCTCAAGATGTGTGGGATGCCTACACGACTCCTGAAAAGTTTTGTCAGTTCTTCGCCCCCGAGGGTTTATCAATACCTATTGAGTCGGTCGTGCTTGACGTTCGCGTTGGTGGGCGTTTCGAATGTGACATGGTTTTTGATGAAACCGGAGCGGTGAATGAAAACAAAGGAATTTTGACGGCCGTTGAAGAACCCCATTTATTGGTGGGTGAAGAACCGAGTATTGGTTTCAAATCCATTCAGCGGTTCTTGCCCGATTCGGGCGGCACGTTGATCTCCATCGATCAAGAGGGTCTTCCTGCCGAACTGGCCACGAACCCCGAAGTCCATGAGGCTTTCCGATCGAGTTATCGCAAACTAGGTCGACTTTTGGGGGTTGAAACCGAGAATCGACCCTGTGAATAAGGTCAGTGCGGGACCTAATTCTCTAATGTGAGTTGGTAATTTCTCTCTACTCTTGCGATGATAGATATGCACTCAATCGAGACGGGGAATGCCAGCTATGGGGAATAACAACGACAAGAAACTTTCGTTGGAAGAGGCTCGCGAGAAGTATCGCATTGAACGCGAAAAGCGTCTTCGCGCCGACGGCATCCGCCAGTACAAAGAACTCAAGGGTGACTACGAAGAGTTTGATCGTGACCCTTACGTCGAGCCCGGCTTTACTCGTGATGCGGTGATTGAAGATGTTGATGTCGTCATCGTTGGTGGTGGCTTCGGAGGAATGATTGAAGCGGCCAATTTGACGAAGGCCGGAATTACCAATTTCCGCATCATTGAAAAAGCCGGCGACTTTGGCGGCACGTGGTATTGGAATCGTTATCCCAATGCTGCTTGTGACGTTGAGTCGTATGTGTATTTGCCGCTGCTCGAAGATACGGGTTACATGCCCACCGAAAAGTACGCGAAGGCGCCTGAAATTTTCGCTTATTGCCAATTGCTTGGTCGCACTTTTGATTTATATCGCGGCGCACTCTTCCAGACTGAAGTTGAGGACATGCGCTGGGATGAATCACGGAAGCGTTGGAATGTCATGACCTCGCGTAGTGACGTTCTCTCGGCCAAGTTCATCGTGATTGCCGGTGGAGTTCTTCATAAGGCCAAGTTGCCTGGAATTCCAGGTATCGAAACCTACGCAGGTCGTGCCTTCCACACCAGTCGCTGGGATTACAGCTACACCGGTGGAAGTTCTCAAACTTTGATGGAGAAGTTGGGTGATAAGCGAGTAGGCATTATCGGTACTGGTGCAACGGCAGTTCAGGTTGTTCCAAAACTGGCTGAAGCCGCGAAAGAACTTTTCGTCTTCCAGCGCACCGCTG
>CALPPJ020000009.1 GCA_943325425.2 Bifidobacterium breve
AGACGCGCTCGAAAGAGCAGCGCCGACTGGGCCGGTGTCATCGGGGGGTTGACACCGGCCCTGTCGCATTCTCGGATGTTTTCACGGCTCGCAATTTTTGCCTGATCGACTGACACACTGTCGAGCGTGAGTCGCACTTATGACACCGTTTCGTTCTTATCTGATCTTGGCTATGAGTCAGAACACGTTGGAGTCGTGAAGGCGGTGTTGCGCGAGTCTGCAGCGCATGTTGTAGTGATTGATCTCACTCATGGCATTGCTCCGTTTGATACGCGTGGTGCGTCGTTGTCGTTGGCTCGCGCGGTTCCGTATCTCACTGAAGGAATTGTGATTGCGGCAGTTGATCCGGGTGCAGCGTTTGATCGTCGACTTGTTGCTGTTGAAGTTGCAGGTGGAGCAGGAATCTTTATTGGTCCTGATAACGGAGTGTTGGCGCCAGGAGTTGCGCTTGCTGGTGGTGCCGAGCGCGCTGTGGTTTTAGATCGTGATGAGTTGCATCTTGCTTCACCCGGTGCAACATTTGTGGCACGTGATGTGTTTGCGCCAATCGCTGCCTTATTGGCGAATGGTGAAGATCTCTTTGATATCGGCACCGAAATTGATTCGTCGCTGTTGTTACCTGGTCTCGTGCCGATTCCGCGCGAAGAGAACGGTGGCTTCGAATGTGAAGTGCTGTGGGTTGATCGCTTTGGTAACTGTCAACTCAATGTGAGCCTTGATGATCTCGAAACTTCTTGGGCTGCTCCCGTTGACCGCGTTCGAGTTTCATTTGGTGAGACCACCCGTAACTTTGTTGTGGCGCGGTCGTACGCCGAATTGGGTCAAGGTGCTGTCGGGTTAGTCATTGATTCTTCTGGACTGTTGTGCGTTGCCGTTGATAGCGGATCAGCGACCGAGCAATTGGGATTGGGTGTGGGTCAGCAAGTCACTTTGCAACCGGGCGGTCTTGAGCCAACCGTTTCGACCCCAGTCACCCTTCGCCCATCCCTCTAAAACGTAAATTTCTTTGTGATTCTGGTGCAGGATCGTTGCGTAATACGCAACGATCCTGCACCAGAATCACTATGGTTAAGTCATGCGTCCAGCAACCACATTGACGATGGCCATTTTGTTAGGTGCGATCTTTGTTGCCGGAATCATTTCGCTCATGCGTTTGTAGATCAGGAGCCCGCAATGAACTTGGCATCGATCATTGATTCACACGCCGCTCACGTTCCTGCTTTCATCAGTCAGGGTCGCACCACCACGTACGGAGAACTTCGCGAACAGGTTGAAGGTTTTCGCGGCTCACTAATGAACCTTGGCGTGAAGGCCGGTGACCGAGTCGCGATGGTCTGCGGTAATGGGCGAGGTTTCGTCATCGCCTACTTAGCAACAATTGGTGCCGGCGCGATTGCGGTTCCACTTAACCCGCTGAGCCCAAGCCCCGAACTTGAATCTGAATTGATCAGTGTTGATCCAATCGCGGTCATCGTTGAACCATCGGGTATTGCGTCTTTTCAAGGAGTTGATCGATCACGACTGACTTCGCTACGCCACATCATCGTAAACGATCAAACCAGTGGAACATCGTTGAGTGGCGATATTGCGCTTCATGTGTTTGATGATCTTTTAAATGGTCCTCCTACAAAATGGGTCAGCCTTCCGGCACCAACTCCAGCGGTTCTTATCTTTACGAGTGGCACCGCCGGCTCACCAAGGGCCGCAACTTTGTCGCATGGCAACCTGCTTGAAAATATCTGTCAAAACAATTCGACAAGTGATCACATCAAAGAGGGCGACGTAGTTTTTGGTGTGTTGCCCATGTTTCACATCTTTGGACTCAACGTTGTCCTAGGAATGTCACTGATGGCTGGCGCGTGCGTCGTGCTCATTCAACGATTCGATCCAGTTACTGCAGTTGAAACCATCATTGAACGCAAAATCACCATTGTTCCTGGTGCACCTCCGGTGTGGATTGCAATCTCTTTGATGGAAGATGTCAATGCCTCGGCATTTGCGACGGTTCGCATGGCACTCACCGGCGCGGCCCGCATGCCTGAAGATGCTGCCGAGCGTTTGAAGCGCAAATTCAATATTGATTTACGTGAGGGATACGGACTCACCGAAGCCGCACCAGTTGTGACAAGTTCTGTCGGTATTGAACCTCGACGAGGGTCGGTTGGTCGCGCAGTTGAAGGCCTCGAAGTGCGAGTCGTTGACACTGAAGGCAACGATGTCCCAGTTGGTGATAGTGGTGAAGTTCTTGTCAAAGGCCCAAATGTGTTTGTGGGCTACTGGAATGACCCGGTGACAACGGCACGAGTGATTGATGAAGATGGTTGGCTTCACACTGGTGACATCGCGATGGTCGATGATGACGGCTACCTGTATCTCGTTGACCGCGCGAAAGATTTGATAATCGTCTCGGGATTCAATGTGTATCCCGCCGAGGTTGAAGAAGTATTGAAGCGTCACTCGGCGGTGCTTGAAGCAGGTGTTATCGGTGTTCCTCACCCAACAACTGGTGAAGCAGTGAAAGCGTTTGTGGTGTTACACAAGGGTGCAAGTGTTGACGAAGATGCACTGATTGATCATTGCCATGATCATGTGGCGCGCTACAAGTGTCCGAACAAAGTGTTGATCGTGGACGAACTACCGCGCAATACCTTCGGAAAGTTGTTGCGCCGGGCGTTGTGATTGTTTGGGCTGATTTGAAGCCACTAAGAAACCACTAAACAGCACGACAATTCCGACTAGCAATGTGATGGCGAAGGCGCGATCTTCGCCCATACGACCGGCCAAGGTTCCACTTCCTGATAACACCAAAGTGCCGAGGGCGATAAGTGAATTACTGGTGGCATGCCGACGCGCGTTGGTGATGTGTCGTTTTGCTTCGCCGACTGCGGGGATTTGACCACGCGTCACGCGAATGATTGACCAAATAGCGCCAACAATGATCACTAGTGCTGCGACGCCCGAACCAACTGCCGCGAAAACCCGTGGGGCGACTCCAAACAGTTCACTGCCTTGTGGCATCGTTTGCTCTCCGAGGTCGCTTGATTTAGTTGGAGCGATCAGCACCACACCAACTGCGACTCCTGACAATGTGATCAGCCATTGTTTGGTGATGTAACCAATACGCGGACCGAACAACAAATAGACAGTGCCGAGCGCGAGCCACGGAACATTCAGTACTGCACCAGCTAAAAAGAAAATGCGGAATGAACCAAGACTCCACCCGCGGGCTTCGGCCCACCAAAGAGCGAACGAACCAACCGCAAATAACAGAAGCGAAAAACTCCACGCACCATCGTGTGGGCGCCGGCGTCGTAACCAGCGATCAAAAGTTGAAATGCTGAAAGCGAGAGCGACCAAGGTTGCAGCAGCGCCGAGAGCAGCATTCAGTGTCACACTGTGAGATTAGAGCAGAGTGGGCGGCAAGGGAGTGGGCGTCCCGTGATCTGTGGTGACAGCGGTGACCAATGACCATCGTTTATCAACAGGTTTGAGTGACGAGAACTCGCCACTTCTCGTGGTGACGCGTAGCGTTTTCACTATGGCCGAACGCCCCCGACGCCGAATTCCTGATGCGACAGTTGCCAGATTGCCGATTTATCTTCGGATACTTCACGATCTCGCCGAAAATGAAACAACCGGAATCTCTTCTGAACAACTTGCTGAACTTGCTGCAGTCAATGCCGCCAAAGTGCGTAAAGATTTGAGTTATCTCGGAAGCTACGGAACCCGTGGCATCGGATACGAAGTTCGTTACTTGGTTTTTCAGATTGAGCGAGAACTTGGACTCAATCATGAATGGCCCGTGATCATCGTTGGTGCGGGCAATTTGGGTCAAGCACTGTCGGGCTATGGCGGGTTTGGGCAAAAGGGATTTCCGGTCGCCGGAGTCGTCGACATTGATCCCGTCAAAATTGGCGGAGTGGTCGGCGGAGTACGGGTGCGCCACATTGATGAACTACCCCAGGTCGTGGCTTCTCGCCAAGTGTCGATCGGAGTCATTGCGGTTCCTGCTGATGCGGCCCAAGATGCGGCCGAGCGCCTAGTCAAGGCCGGAATCACTAGTATTTTGAACTTTTCGCCCGCGGTTTTGACCCTTCCCTTCGGAATTACGGTCCGAACGGTCGATTTAGCCCTCGAATTGCAGATTTTGAGCTATCACGAGCAGCAACGTCAGACCCGCCAAGCCGCTATCGCCTCATCTAAGAGCGCCAGCGCCTAGTTCAGAAGTCGGTTGAAATCCCATGCGCATAGGTACCTCAAAAGGTCATAGGGAATAAGGTAATAGCCGTGTCGATCGTCGTCTTCGGGGTGAATCACCGGACTGGACCCCTTTCCTTGTTGGAGCGGGTCACTATTGCCGACGACGCAATTGCCAAGACCGTGCACGGCTTGATGGCACGACCCAACATTCGTGAAGTTGTTGTGTTGTCAACATGTAACCGCACCGAGGTGTACGCGGTCGCTGAAAAATTCCACGGTGCCTACGGTGACTTGCGCGATTTCTTCTGCGACCTTGGTGGGTTCTCAGCCGACGAACTTATTCCTCATGTTTATAGCCAGCACGATGATGCTGCGATCAGTCACCTGTTTGAAGTTGCTTCGGGTCTCGATTCGGCGGTGCTTGGTGAGAGCGAAATTCTTGGACAGGTGCGCACAGCGTGGGAACGCTCTCAGCGTGAAGGCGGAGCGCTCTCAACTTTAAATCTCTTGTTCCGCCACGCAATTGAAACTGGTAAGCGTGCTCGGACCGAAACTTCAATCGGTCGTCACACCTCAAGTGTGAGTCATGCTGCGGTTGATATGGCGCGCGAAAGCCTTGGCGCAATTGATGGATTGACTGTTCTTGTTGTTGGTGCTGGCGATATGGGCGAAGGCGTCACTGTCGCGTTGGCCGACTCGGGTGTTGGTCGAGTATTCGTGACGAATCGCACGATCGCCAAAGCGCAGGCGTTGGCTGACCGTGTTAATGGATCGGTCACTGAGTTCTATCGCCTAGCTGAAACGCTCAGTGAAGCAGATGTTGTCGTCACATGTACTGGCGCAGGTTCAACCGTAATTGACACAAGCATGGTCAAGAATGCGATGGCACAGCGAGCGAATCGTCCTTTGTTCATTGTTGATATTGCTGGTCCTCGCGACGTTGATTCTGAAGTGGCCCATATCGATGGCGTGACTTTGCTTGATCTTGACAATTTGCGCGACTGGGCTGCTCGTGGTCAAGCGCAACGAGCAACCGAAGCACTCGCTGTTCGCGACATCATCGTGCAGGAAATCGAACGTTTCAATATGGAGACGACTGCGCGCCAGGCTGCACCGCTGGTTGCGCAATTGCACGAGCGAGCCGAGGCAGTGCGCGCCGCCGAAATAGACCGACAACACAAGAAGTTGTCATCTCTGACACCCGAACAGCAAGATGCAGTTGACGCGGTCACTAAAGGAATCGTGGCCAAGTTGTTGCACGATATGTCGGTACGTCTGAAAGATGATGCGGGAACGCCACGTGGCGAACGCAACTCTGCGGCTGTTCGCGATCTCTTTGATCTTTCGTAATGGTCGTAGCGCATCGATGAGCATCCTTCGTATCGCGACACGTAGTTCGGCGCAAGCTCGTACTCAATCAACTGCAATTGCTCACTTACTTGAGTCAACACATAGCGGTTTAACAGTTGAACTTGTTTTTGTTGATACCACTGGCGATCAGAAACAAGATGTGCCCCTGCACACCATCGGTGGTCAAGGCGTGTTTGTGAAAGAGGTTCAGGCGGCCGTTTTGGCTGGTCGTGCCGACATCGCAGTGCATAGCGCAAAAGATCTGCCATCAACTCCAGCTGATGGTTTGTGTATTGGTGCATTTGGCCAACGTCGTGATCCCCGTGACGTGTTGGTAGGTCGTGCACTTCATGATTTAGCCCAAGGTGCAACGATCGCCACGGGGTCTGTCCGTCGTCGCGCGCAATTGTCGGCGATACGGCCCGATCTTCAATTTGTTGAGCTGCGTGGCAATATTCCGACCCGACTTGAGAAAATTCCGACGGATGGATCAATCGTGATGGCTGCAGCTGCTCTTGAAATTTTGGGCTGGACAGAACGTATTAATGAGTACATGGCTGTTGATGTGATGGTGCCAGCAGTTGGCCAAGGTTCTGTTGCAATTGAATGCCGCATTGATGATGAGCAAACGCGCACCATTTTGGCGGCTATTGATGATGCGCCTTCACGTCGCGCGGTTGAGCATGAACGAGCGTTCCTTGCTGAATTAGGTAGTGGCTGTTCGTTACCTGTTGGCGCGTACGACGATGGCGAAAAAATGTTGGTGTATCTGGCATCTGACGATGGCACGAAACATCACTTTGCAACGGTGCCAACTGGATCAGTAGCTTCGCATGACGACTTACTTGTTGCTTCGCGAGTTGCCGCGCAGGTAGCCCGAGATTTTGTCGCCGGCTGAAACATGACAACTAACTCGCCCACACTTGCTGGTCGAACGATCATCGTGACTCGTGCGGCTGAGCGGGCGGGCGGTTTGACAACTTTGTTGCATGATCAAGGAGCACAGGTTCTCGAAATTCCGGTCACCACGACTGTTGATGCCTTAGATGCGGGGATCGCATTACAGACAGCGATTGACAACATTGAGAGTTACGACTGGGTGGTCGTGACATCGCCAGAGGGCGCGCATCGATTTCGTGAAGCAATTTCGTTAACCGCATCGGTGCGGCAACACTTCAAGGTGGCAGCGGTCGGAACAGCAACTGCAGCAGCTATTGGCCGCGCTGATTTGTTGCCGAACGTGCAGACAGGCCGATCACTTGGTGAAAGTTTTCCAGCCGGCTCGGGGCGAATTCTTCTAGCTGTTGCCCAATCGGCAGGAACTGATTTTGAAGAGGCGGCTCGCCACAAAGGTTGGACCGTTCATCGAGTGACGACCTATCGCACGATTGCCATCACGCCCGACCAAGACCGGAAAACCGAGATCGCTCGCGCCGATGCCATCACTTTTGCCTCAGCGTCATCGGTACGGGCTTGGCATGATGTCTTTGGAACCTTGATGCCCAAGGTGGTGGTGGCGATGGGACCGATGACCGCAACGGCACTCACTGAAATTGGCATCTCTGATGTTGTTGTTGCCACAGAACAGTCGTTGTCAGGTCTTGTGGAAGCAACCGCGCAGGCACTGGCGAGTCGTTGAGGTCGCACCGACCGTAGGCTGGGGGGATGTCCGCACGCGTCCCCGTGTCACGTCCGCGTCGTTTGCGCCGCACTCAGGCTTTGCGCGATCTCGTCGCTGAAACTCGTCTCGATGTCAATGATCTTGTTGCGCCTTTGTTTGTTCGCGAAGGTATTGACGCTCCGATTCCGATCACTTCTCTGCCAGGCGTAGTGCAACATTCACGAGCCAGTCTGCGTGAGGAAGTTCGTCAACTTGCCGACCTTGGTATTAAGTCAGTCATTTTGTTTGGTGTTCCGGCCAAGAAAGACGAAATTGGTTCGGGAGCTTTTGATCCAGCCGGAATCGTGCAGGTTGCGCTGAATGATTTGCGTTCAGATCTTGGTGATCGCATGGTGTTGATGTCTGATCTGTGTGTTGATGAATACACCAGTCACGGACACTGCGGAATTCTTGATGGTCACGGTTCGGTGGACAACGATAAGACCCTTGAGATCTATGCCAAGGCGGCTATTGCTCAAGCCAACGCCGGTGCTCACATCGTTGCTCCGAGCGGAATGATGGATGGTCAAGTCGGTGTAATTCGTAGCGCGCTTGATCAAGCTGGTCATGCAGAAACATCAATCCTCGCTTACTCGGCGAAATATGCGTCTGGTTTATACGGGCCTTTCCGCGATGCTGTGGATGTGCAAATCGTTGGTGGTGGCGATCGCAAGGGTTACCAACAAGATTGGCGAAACGCGCGCGAGGCACTTACAGAAGTCGAAGCAGATATTGAACAAGGCGCCGACATGGTGATGGTGAAGCCAGCACTGGCGTATCTAGATGTCATTGCTGCTGTGCGCTCAATCGTGAATGTTCCTGTTGCGGCGTATCACGTGAGTGGCGAATACTCAATGATTAAAGCAGCAAGTGCCAATGGTTGGATTGATCACGATGTGGTAGCGACTGAACATCTCACCGCAATAAAGCGCGCTGGCGCCGACATTATTTTGACGTACCTCGCGCGTTGGTACGCCGAGCTAGCGAACGGCTGAAACCAATGACAACTCAACAGCAGTCTTCAATTCCGTATTGTGATGCCACAGCATGCGTTGCTGCTGGTTGCAATCCGATTGTGTGTACCGGAGCCGGAACACCTTCAAATAAACAAGTCTTTGAACGTTCAACTCGCGTGATCCCTGGTGGAGTGAACTCGTCAATTCGTGCGTTTAAGGCCGTTGGTGGTTCGCCGTATGTGGTTGCGCGTGGCGATGGCGCCCATGTTTATGACGTCGAAGGTAAGCAATACATCGACTTAGTACAGAGTTACGGCGCCGTCATTTTGGGTCATGCTCATCCGGCTATTACGTCGGCACTTCGTGATGCTGCTCCAGACGGAACTTCATTTGGTGCACCGACACCGCGTGAAATGAAATTGGCTGAAGCAATCAGTGAACGCGTGCCTTCGTGTGAACGCGTGCGTTTCATGAACTCTGGTACGGAGGCAACTTCAACGGTAGTGCGATTGGCACGCGGACTCACCGGCCGATCCAAAGTGATCATCTTTGACGGCAACTTTCACGGTGCAACTGATGCTTTGTTAGCCGCTGGTGGAAGCGGTGTTGCAACACTTGGAATACCAGGTACTGCGGGTGTTCCACCCGAAGCAGTTGCGAACACCATTGTGGCTCCGTACAACGTGGTCCCGGAAATAGATGAAACTGTTGCTTGCGTCATTGTCGAAGCAGTTGCGGCAAATATGGGAGTCGTTGCACCTGCACCTGGTTTCCTTGAAGGACTACGTGCTGCCTGTGATCGTGTCGGCGCACTTTTGGTCTTTGATGAAGTCATCACTGGTTTTCGTTTAGGAACAGATGGTGCGCAAGGTCGGTTTAACGTCAAGCCCGACCTCACCTGCTTTGGCAAAGTAATTGGTGGAGGTTTGCCTATTGGTGCGGTGGGCGGTCGGCGCGATGTCATGGAAAATCTGACTCCGCTCGGCAAAGTTTTCCACGCTGGAACATTGGCCGGTAATCCGATGGCCACCGCTGCTGGATTGGCCGCCATGAGCGAACTCACATCAGATGTTTACATCGAACTCGAATTGCGAGCCACTCGACTAACAAGTCTGATTACTGATGCAACGACCGCGGCGGGCTTGCCAGTTACCACGTCACGCGTGGGCACCTTGGTAGGTATCTACTTAGGCAATGCACTGGGTGGTTCTCGTTTACCCATCAATTTTGATGAAGCCAAGCAAACTGATGAAGCCTTGTATGCACGACTCTTTCATTCTTTGTTGAACGAAGGTGTTGCGATGGCCCCTGGTGCCTACGAAGCAATCTTTGTTGGTGTCGGTCATACCGAAGCAGTGATGAATGATTTAGCCGATCGTTTTCATCGAGCTGCCCGCGCCGCGACTGCCTGAAGCCCTACGATCAGAGCGTGCGACAGTTTCTGAGTTGGCGATATTGGGCTGCCCTTGGTGTGCTCTTCGCTCTAACTGCATTGCTCTGGGCGTGTCAAGGAGGCAGTAGCCCGACTGAAGTTGTGCTTAATGCAAGTGCGCGACGAATTGATTTGATTGCGCAAACGTCAACAATTCGTTCAGATGGAACGTGGTCAGTATCTGGTGGTACGACTCAGGGAGACGCCACCGCAGTGTTGCAGGACGGACGGGTATTGACATTGGCCGATGGAACATTGGCTGAGTCGTCGTGTTTATTTCCGGATGCACTCAATGCGTGTGTGTTGTTGGCCGACACTCTCGGTGATGGTGTGGTGTGGTTTGCATTGGTAGCGGCTCCCGCTGAAGGAACAACCGAACTTGAGTTACCAGCAATTGAAAACTTGCTGGATGGTGTTACTTACGCGCAGCTCGTGAATGGTTGGGAAGTACCGCTGCTTGACAAAGTCGTGCGACGTTGTAAGGAAGAAACTCCGAATCTCGCAGCATTCGTGCAAAAGTTTGCTGATCGACACGTCACGATTGTCGATCTTGCGCAATCACAAGTATCAGCAGTTCGCTGTATCGGCCAATAAAGAAATGTTTTGAGTTACGCGTTGGGAGCAAGCCGCACAATTGCGGCTGCAGCTTTGTAAGCAGCCTCGGCAGGACCAACCTCATCAGGTCGCAGCAAGTTTGACATGATGCGCAATACCCATTCCATTAACGTTCGATTATTCATGCCAACGCGGGATAACTCGCGCATAATGGTCGGACGACCAATGATTCGCGCGAACAATCGCGCAACTTTGAAGTACTGACCGTATTCATCATCAATCATGGTTTGATAACGCTGCAAAGCAGTTGGATCGTTGTTGCGAATTGCTTCGGTCAAAACTTGCGCGGCCATGCGTGCGGTTTCGTAGGCGTAGTCAATGCCTTCGCCGTTGAACGGATTAACACTTCCTGCTGCATCACCGATGACTAGATATGTCGGGCCTGATTTTGGTCCAACTGAACCGCCCATAGGAATGCGACCCGACATTGCTTTGTCAGTTGGTTGATCAGGATCAATTTCCCAACGCTCGGCAACAGTATGCGCGAACTCGTTCAGGAGGTGGGTGGTGTTGACACTTTTGAAATCGCGGAAGGTTGACAACAAACCAACACCGATGTTGACAGTGCCATCGCCAATCGGAAAGATCCATCCGTATCCAGGCATCGAATTACCTTGACGATCCTTCACATCAAGTGCTGATTCAATCCACGGTTCGTCATGACGTGGCGTTTCCCAGTAACTACGAATTGCTGTGCCGTGAGGCCATTCTTTAGTTCGGAAAGTTCCGAGCGCGCGACCAAAGCGACTATTTGCCCCATCAGCAACAATCACGTAGCGCGACATGATGTCGATCGGAGTATCGGAATCTTTTGCTTGCACTGTTGCACCACGCACGAATCCTCGTTCGAGAACTGGTGCGAGTGCCTCATGGCCCTCGAGCAATTTTGCCCCAGCGGCGACAGCATTGCGCACGACCATGGTGTCGAGCTCGCGACGTCGCACGACATAACCGTGTTGTGGGTAGATGGGATGTGACGGCCATTGCAGTTCAAGAGATTTACCGTGGCCCGTGGCACGTAACCCGTCGTAGCGGTGAAACTGAGTTAACTGGTCGCCAAGACCCATGTCGTTGATCTGTTTGACCGCCCGAGGGGTGAGTCCGTCGCCGCAAGTCTTCTCGCGGGGGAAAACCCTTTCGTCGACCATGACCACATCGAAGCCTTCGGAGGCGAGCCAATATCCAGCCGCGGCCCCCGCAGGACCAGCCCCAATAACCAGAACATCGTGATGTTGTTTCATGGTGTGGTCAGGTCAGGCCAGGGTGTGAGACCCGCGACCAGCCTGATGAATGAACTTGGTCGTTCAGCCGGCGACCATGATTTCGGCGTCAGCAGCAGTTCCCAGACGTGGGGCGGTGCCAACACCGAGTTCAGGACTATCAAAAGTCATGGATCCGTCTTCCAGACCCAAGAAGATTTCGCTTTCGGCGCTGCACCACTTTTCGTACTCCTCAGCCCACTCGCCGGCTTCATCAGCACCTGAAATGTCATAACGAATATGGCAGACGAGTCCGAGAATTTCGTAGTCGGTGAGCGCTCCGCCAGCCATAGCCCCTTGTGCGGGCATGGCACTGCCGTTATAGGAACGCGGGGCGTGGGCTCCACCTTCACGATTTGGATCGCCATAGGTGGCGACACCGGCGGCCTCAAAGGCTTCGGTTCCGGTGTACACCCAATTCAACATGTCTTCGATATGGGGGAAGGTTTTGAGGGCCTCGCCGTCTTTCAAAACTCGACCTGCTCCACCTGAGCCATCGGCTCCGTGGCAACTGGCGCAGGCACCATAGTTTTCGATTCCGATGGCGATTGGACCACTGGCCTCGGCCTTTTGCGGCTGGAGACCCCGCACGTACATGAACAAGAAGACCGGCATGAGTGCCAATGTGGCCATGGCCCAAGACGGGATCCGTCCACGAGATTTCGCAGCCTTGATGTAAGCCGGCTCGGGCTTTGAAACTGCTGCTTTTGCTGGAGTTTCTGCAACAACTTTGGCAACCGGGGCTGCCGTGGTCGTCGCTGGCGTCGACGCAGAAGCCTCACTGGAGGATGCGTCTCCACCCGCAGATTTGCGGTCGCGGGAACGCTTCAGTAGGTGCTCGGGAATCTCGGTCACAGGCCAGTCCTTTCGGGCGTGGGGCACGACAAATAGTTGACAGTCACCGAATGGTGACCGACTTCGGTAAGAACACTAGAGGGCGAGCGACCCCATGACGGAATTCCTCGCACTTTTCTCTCAGGAAACCCGTCACGCAGGAGACGACTTGGGTACCGTGAACTTGCGCACAACCACGCCTAAGGGGGTGGGAGTGCTGATAGACCACTATTCGGTGACTGGTCAACGGTTGCCGGCCGTCAAAAAAGTTTGTTCGGTCCAACTTCAAGGAGTTGGGTCGCGCATGACCATTGGCGACTAAGGTTCAAGGTGGTCCTGGTGGCGCAAGCTGTCGGTGCCCAAATGTAAGCAAGTAAAAACCTCCACCAACCAATACGTGCAACGACCATGTATCGACCTCGTTACAGGGCATAGAAGGGATGACCGGCTGCATGCTGGCTATAAACATTCTGAAATGGCCGGGAATGAATCAGGCTTTCCTATTCTCCTTGGTACTGACCGTCATCTTGACTGGTCTGATTTTTGTGTACGGCAAACGACGTCCCATTGGCACTCCAGTGTCTTGGGGCGAAGCGATGATTGGTTCGGTCTACGCATTCTTCGTGATGTTCATTGCCTACGGTGTCCTTCCTCACCAGTGGCTCGTTCACGTGCAGAACGAACTTGGCTGGCGTTCTGACAAGCCATTCCTCGGACCTGGCTCAATTTTTAAGTCGCAAGCAAAGGGCGGAAGTTTTCCGTTTGATATCAACTACTTGCAGATCGGTGACATCATCGTCACCGGGATCTATGGCGTTCTCTTAGGTGTGCAGATTTACACCTGGATTTGGTGGCAAAAGCGCGGGACCAAGAAATCAACCGCTGTTGAGCAGTCAACTTACGGTCGTCCTTTGGTGAAAAAGGCATAACTCATGGCCCGTACTGACGCCAATCCGCCGATGATGCCATTCACCGACCAGTACCAACTGGTCGAGGTTGACGCGGACTATCTCACCAAGGCGGTGAAGCCCAAGCAGTTCATTCATATCGATCAATCCGAATGCATCATGTGTGAGGGTTGCGTCGATATTTGTCCGTGGAAGTGCATTCATATGGTGACGCCAGATGCTGTGGTCGAAGCCACAGGAACCGAGCGTCCAGGAATTGACCCCAACGACAATGTTCTTTTTATTATTGATGATGATGTGTGTACGCGTTGTGCACTGTGCGTTGATCGGTGTCCGACCGGCGTCATCATTCTCGGCAAGGCCGGTGCAGCACTTGCAACCGGTGACACACACACCCGTACCGCAAACCACGGATACGCCTACGGAATGCGTTTCTAGGAGACAATCACATGGCTAAGGTCATCGAAGATCCCCGACCCACCGCAAAAGAGCGGCTGAATAAAACGGTAGAAGGAGTTCAAGGCAGCCAAGCCTGGAACTCAATCTTCCGTCCTGGTTCTATTTTCCGTAAGGGTTACACCGACAGTCCGCGTAACCGTTCGTACGTGATTATGAACTCGGTGTTGTACCACTTGCACCCAGTGAAGGTAAAGCGTCATGCGGTCAAGGTCAGTTACACATTGTGTCTCGGAGGCTTGAGCTTCTTCCTCTTTATTTTGTTAACCGTGACGGGCATTTTCTTGATGTTCTTCTACCGACCCGAAGCAACTGCTGCATGGAATGACATCAGCAGTCTTCAGACTTCGGTGGCGTTCGGATTACTTGTGAGAAATATG